>NZ_JBVJLW010000001.1:0-83494 GCF_055584525.1 Streptomyces sp. NPDC102514 | reverse complement strand
CTCGGCCAGCGGCCCCACCCGCTGCGCGGCCCGGGGGGGGGCCCCCCCCCCGGGGGGGGGGGCCCCCCCCCGCCGCCGTTCATCGTCCTGTTCGCGCGGGCCGTTCCCGACGTGCCGCGCACGGGCTCTCGTCGGCCCGTGCGGGAGTTTTCCGATCGCCGCGCGGTACGTACGTGCCTCCGCTGAGGCGGCGCAGAGGCGTCACTCGGATCCTGACCTCCGGCTGCTGGGTGGTGTCCATGCGTCCACAGTGCGCCGGTGGGGCCGGAGCAACCAGGTCTCTCCTGTGCGCAGGACCGCGGATCCTGGTACCCGGACCACCGGTCAACGGGCGACCGCCCACCGTCGGTCATCGCGCTCCGGGGAGCCGCAGGGTGAAGACCGAGCCCTTGCCGACCTCGCTGGTGACCGTGACCGTACCGCCGTGGGCGGTGACCAGCTGGCGCACGATGGGCAGACCCAGGCCGCTGCCGCCGGTGCGTCTGCTGCGGGACTTCTCCGCCCGCCAGAACCGCTCGAAGACGCTGGTCAGATCCTCCGGGGCGATGCCGCCCCCGGTGTCGGCCACGCGGAAGTGGACCTCGTCGCCGTGGCGTCCGGCGGAGAGAGTGATCGTGCCGTCGGCGGGGGTGTGACGGATCGCGTTGGACACCAGGTTGCCGAGCGCCTGCCGCATCCGGAGTGGATCGGCGTCGAGCCAGGGGGTGCCGTCCACCGCCGTGCACAGCCCGATGCCCGCCGCCTCGGCCGCCACGCGGTGTGCCGCGACGACCTGTTCGAGCAGTTCGTCGGCGCGGACCGGTTCGCGGTGCAGCGCGAGCGTGCCGGCCTCGGCGGCCGCGAGGTCCTGGAGGTCGTCGATGACCCGCTGGAGCACGAGTGCCTCCTCGTGCAGGGACGCGAGGAGTTCGGGGTCCGGGTCGACGATGCCGTCGCGGGCCACCTCCAGCCAGCCCCGGATGTTGGTGAGCGGGGTGCGCAGTTCGTGGGCGATGTCGGCGACCATCGCCTTGCGCTGTGCCTCCATGCGTTCACGGCGCTCGGTGAGGTCGTTGAACGCCACGGCCAGGATGCCCGTCTCGTCCTGGGTGGTCACGGGCACGCGTACGTGCTGCTCGGGCGGCTGCTGGGCGGCGTGCGTCAGGGCGCGCAGGGGGTGTACGAGGCGGCCGGCGACCAGGGCCGTGGCGGCGACCGTGAGGGCGAGGACGAGACCGGCGACGCCTGTGACCTTGGCCTTGTTGGCGGCCGACATGTCGAAGTGCGGGGCGGCGCTGTCGGCGTGGCCCAGGAACAGTTCGGCGGCCGGGGCGACGTACGGGGTCAGCTGCCGGCGGCGGGAGCTGTCGACGCACCTCTCGGCCTGCTCGGCCACCGCCGCCTTCCTGGTCTGCTCCGCGCTCCGCGCCCGGTCGGTGGTGAGCCGCGCCGCCAGGGACATCTTGGCGACGTAACGGGTCAGCATGGAGTGGTCCGTGAAGTCGACGGTGATACCGAGGGGCGCGTCGAACTCGACTCCGGCGCGGCCCAGGCAGTCCTCGGCGTAGGCGGTCAGTTCGGCGAGGGCCTTCCGCTCCGTCGCGGTGGGGGTGTTGAGCACGCCGTCGGCGCACCGCGCCGGCACCTGGCCCCCGTCGACGCTCCCGTCGGCGTCGGTGAGGACCGACCTGCCGCTGGGCAGCCGCGTGACGGAGGTCTCGACACCGCTGCCCGCGAAGCAGGCCCGCCGCTTCCCGGCCAGCAGGGCCACGTGCTCGCGCTCGGCGCGGGTGAGACGGTACGGGCCGACCGCGCGCGGATCGATGCCGGTGACCTGCGCCCCGGGGTCGGTGAAGGTGTCGGTGTGCAGCGGGTCCACCGCCGCGGCGGCGCGGGGCGGCAGGGCCGTGTGCCGCGTCTCGGAGTCCGCGATCGGAGTACGGGACGGGGTCGTCAGGGCGATGCGGCGGCCGGTTCTGTCCGACAGTTCACGGACGGTCCTCGCCACGTCCGACCAGTCGCGATGGGTGGCCGCGTAGCCGCTCAGCTGCCGGAGGATGTCCATGTCCTCGGCCAGCACCTGCCCCTGCTCCTCCTGGATCGCCCGGGTCGTCGTCTCGACGGCCAGCCAGGCGGTCGCCGCGACGGAGCAGATGGCGATCAGCACCGAGGTGAGCAACAGGCGGACCAGCAACCGCTTGCGCAGCGGTACCGGCCGGTTCACCCGCGCTCACCGCTGAGTTTGTAGCCCACGCCGAAGACGGTCAGCAGGCGGACCGGTCTGCGCGGGTCCGCCTCCGTCTTCTTGCGGAGATTCATGATGTGCACGTCGACGGCCCGCTCGGTCGACGCCCGGTCCACACCCCGGGTGCGGCGCAGCAGTTGCTGCCGGGAGAAGACCCGGTCCGGCTCGGCGACCATGGCCAGCAGGATCTCGTACTCGTCGGGTGTGCACTCCACCGGCGACCCGTCGCACACCACCTCGTGCCGTACGGGGTCCACGGTGATCCCCGCGGCCCGTACGACCGGGCCCTCGCCGTGCCCGGCGCCCTGCCGTCCGCTGCGGCGCAGGACGGTGCGGATACGGGCCATCAGCTCGCGCGGGCTGTACGGCTTGGTCATGTAGTCGTCGGCGCCGAGTTCGAGGCCGAGCAGGACGTCCTCTTCCGTGGAGCGGGCGGTGAGCATGAGGACGGGGATGTCGTCGTCGCGGCGCAGGGCCCGGCACACGCCGAAGCCGTCGATCACCGGCAGCATCAGGTCCAGGACGACGAGGTCGGGCCGGCGTTCCCGGGCCGCCGCGAGCGCGGCCCCGCCGTCGTGGACCACGGTCGCGGTGTGTCCCTCGCCGAGCAGGGAGCGGCGTATCAGCTCGGCCTGCTTCTCGTCGTCCTCGGCAACCAGCACATGTGCGCACACGAGGCCCGATGCTAGGTGCTGGAAGACGTGGTGCGACCGGCCGTGAGGGGCTTCCCACGCCCTGACACCTTCCTCACAACCTGCTGGTACCGGCCCCTGGGCGAGGGCCGGCGGCAGCGGCCCTCAGCGTCTGAGCGCGGCCGCGTCGCCCATGACGATCACCGGGTGGCGGGCCGGGTCGACGGCGCGCAGCAGGGCCTTCATGTGGTCCTCGCGCAGGCTGACACAGCCCTGGGTGGGGCCGCCGTGGTCGACGTGCACCCAGATGCCGCCGCCCCGGTCCGCGCCGAGGGGGCGCGTCCAGTCCAGCGGTGAGGTGCCGGGCTCGCGGTTGTAGTCGATGGCGATCACATGGTCGAAGGACCCGGCCAGGGGCTCGCCCTCGAAGCCGGTGCCGTCCACGGAGAAGCCGCCGGAGTGGTCGTAGGGGAGACGGGTGCCGGGATTGCCGCGCAGGCCGCCCGCGTCCGTGAGGGTGTACACGCCGACAGGTGAGCGGAGATCGCCGACCACATGATGGTCGGTCCAGCCCTTGAAGGCGTTGTGCGCGGGCCAGACGGTCCCGGCGTGCCAGCCGGATGTCGTGCGTCTGTACAGCACCGCGGTGGACACGGCGGAGTTCCGCCCCCGGCCCGTGACCATGAGCACCTGACTCGTCTTCCGCGGGATCCCGGCCGAGGTCCTGGGGCCCAGGCCCGGCAGTTGCCGCGGTGCCACGTCCAGGGAGATGCGGGGTGCGGGGGCGGGCTCGGCCCCGCCGGCCCGGGTCGGGTGGTCCGTCGTCCTCGCCTCTCCGGCGCCGCAGCCGACGGGGACGGCGAGGAGAAGGGCGGCCGCCAGGGCGACGGCGGAACGGCGTCCGGCGCCGCGAGTGCTCGTGATCATGCATCGACCCTGACCGACACATATGAGGAACTTGTCAGGCGCGCGGGATCACTCACCCATCACGCCCGCACCTTCTTCCCTCCCCCTACTTCGAAACATTCGGTCTGACTGACGAATATTCAGGGGAACATAGGCGGGACATGGCCGTAAGGCAAGAGGATCCGGGCGACACATGGGGCGACGCGGCCAACTTGAGCCAACCGGAATACGGTGCGGCACAGCCCGTTGACGACCCGTATGACCGGCCGTAAGGTCTGCGCAGCCATTCGGAAACATGCTCGAAACTTTCGATACCGCAGAAGGGGACGACATGCTCACCCGTACGTTCACGGATCACCCGGTCACACCTCCGCCCCGCAGGTCACGGGCTCGAAGAGCCCTGGTGTTCGGCATGGCGAGCCTGCTCGCCGCGGCCGGCGTCACGGCTCTCGCGGGAACGGCCGCAGCGGCGAGCACGCTCGGTGCCGCGGCGGCCGAGAAGGGCCGCTACTTCGGCACCGCGGTCGCGGCCAACCACCTGGGCGAGGACGCGTACGCCTCTACGCTCGACACGGAGTTCAACTCCGTGACCCCCGAGAACGAGATGAAGTGGGACGCCGTCGAGCCCAGCCGCAACTCCTTCTCGTACGGCTCGGCCGACCAGATCGTCAGCCACGCCCAGGGCCGGGGCATGAAGGTCCGCGGGCACACCCTCGTCTGGCACTCCCAGCTGCCGGGGTGGGTCGGCGGACTCGGCGCCGCCGACCTCAGGACGGCGATGAACAACCACATCACCCAGGTCATGACCCACTACAAGGGAAAGATCCACTCCTGGGACGTCGTCAACGAGGCCTTCCAGGACGGCAGCAGCGGCGCCCGGCGCAGCTCGCCCTTCCAGGACAAGCTCGGCAACGGCTTCATCGAGGAGGCGTTCCGCACCGCACGGGCGGCCGACCCGGCCGCCAAGCTCTGTTACAACGACTACAACACCGACGGGGTCAACGCGAAGAGCACGGCCGTCTACAACCTGGTGAAGGACTTCAAGGCACGCGGTGTGCCGATCGACTGCGTGGGCTTCCAGTCCCACTTCAACAGCGCCTCCCCCGTGCCGGGCGACTACCGGACGAACCTGCAGCGCTTCGCCGACCTGGGCGTCGACGTGCAGATCACCGAACTGGACATCGAGGGCTCGGGCACGGCACAGGCCACCAGCTACACCGACGTGGTGAACGCCTGCCTCGGCGTCTCCCGCTGCACCGGGATCACCGTCTGGGGTGTCACCGACAAGTACTCCTGGCGCGCGAGCGGCACCCCGCTGCTGTTCGACGGCAACTACGCCAAGAAGGCCGCCTACACCGCCGTGCTCACCGCACTCGGCGGCAGCGGCGGGGGCGGAGGTGGCGGTGGCAACGCCGCCTGCACGGTCACGTACAGCAGGACGAACGACTGGAGCGACCGCTTCAACGGGCAGGTGACGGTGACCGCGGGCAGTGCCGCCATCACCGGCTGGACGACGACCGTCACGGTGACCTCTCCGCAGAAGATCTCCACGACCTGGAACGGCACGCCCAGCTGGGACTCCAGCGGCAACGTCATGACCATGAAGCCCAACGGCAACGGGAGCCTCGCGGCGGGAGCGTCGACGAGCTTCGGGTTCACCGTCATGAAGAACGGCAACTCCTCGGCGCCCGCGATCGGTTCGTGCAGCGCGTCCTGACGTCGTACAGCGCGTCCTGACGCGTCTCGGACGGGCCCCGCGGGAGCGGCGGTACGGAGGGAGGGGGTGGCGGGGCGGTTCCGGTCGCCGCGCCACCCTCTCCGTAGCGTGCGCCGCGCACCGCGTGCCGCCTATCGCCTATCGCCTATCGCCGGAATGTTCGGTGGGTGCGCGGGCGTTGGTCAGCGCATGACTGATGACGCCGGTCCCGGCCAGGACGCACTACTCCGACTCCTCTCCGAGTACGACGGCGGGGTGCTGACGACGCTCAAGCGCGACGGACGCCCACAGCTGTCGAACGTCAACCACGCGTACTACCCCGACGAGCGGATCGTGCGCGTGTCGCTCACCGACGGCCGCGCCAAGACGCGCAATCTGCGCCGCGATCCCCGGGCCTCGTACCACGTGACCAGCGCGGACCGTTGGGCCTACACCGTCGCCGAGGGCACCGCCGAACTCTCGCCCGTGGCCCGCGAGCCCGGCGACGAGACCGTGGAGGAGCTGATCCGGCTCTACCGGGACGTACAGGGCGAACATCCCGACTGGGACGACTACCGGGCCGCGATGGTCCGCGACGGGCGGCTCGTCCTGCGGCTGCACGTGGAACGCGCGTACGGTATTCCGCTCGCCCGCTGACCGGTTCCCCGCCCTCCGACAACCCCTGTTTTTGGTCTGTACCTGACGATGGTCTGCCGCTAGGCTCTGCCCCGCATGGAGATGAGAGCGCTCTCATAGTTCAGCTGTTCCGCCCCCACCTTGCTGGAACAACGAAGGGCCATCGCCTTGAGACGCACCACGACCCTGAGCACCTGTCTGGCCTCCCTCCTCCTGATCGGCTCCTGGGCAGCCGTCGGCACCGGATCCGCCTCGGCCGCCGCCGCCCCCGAAGCCGCCCCCACCACCGCTTCCAAAGCTCCCGCTTCGAACGCCCTCATCGACGCCATGCGCCGGGACTTCGGGCTGACGAAGGCCGGCGCCGAGGCCCGTCTCGCCGCCGAGAAGACGGCGACCGCCGCCGAACCGAAGGCCAAGCGCGCGGCCGGCGCCGCGTACGGCGGGTCCTGGTTCGACGCCGACAGCGGGAAGTTGACCGTCGCCGTCAAGAGCGGCGCGTCCGCCGCGACGCTCGCCTCCGTGCGGGACACCGGTGCGAGTGTCCGCACCGTCAAGTACAGCGCGCGGCAGCTCGACGCGGCCAAGGCGCGCATCGACAAGCTGGCCGCGCCCGACGGGGTCAGCAACTGGTACGTCGACTCCGAGTCCAGCTCGGTCGTCGTGGGCGTCGTCGCCGCGCAGCGGGCTGACAACGATGTCCGGGCGTTCCTCGCGAAGGCGCGGGCCGGTGGTTCGGTCACCGTCACCGTCAAGGAGACCGCGTCCGCGCCCGAGACGTTCGCGGCCGGGACCGTCGGCGGCGACCCCTTCTACACCGGCAACGTCCGCTGCTCCATCGGCTTCTCCGTGCACGGCGGCTTCGTCACCGCCGGGCACTGCGGTGGGGCCGGACAGGGTGTCAGCGGCTGGGACCGCTCGTACATAGGCAACATCCAGGGGTCGTCGTTCCCCGACAACGACTACGCGTGGGTGAACGTCGGCAGCGGGTGGTGGACCGTGCCCGTCGTACTCGGCTGGGGCACCGTGTCCGACCAGCTCGTGCGGGGCTCCAACGAGGCTCCGGTCGGGGCGTCCATCTGCCGGTCGGGGTCGACCACGCACTGGCACTGCGGGAACGTGCTGGCCAAGAACGAGACGGTCAACTACAGCCAGGGCGCTGTGCATCAGATGACCAAGACCAGCGTCTGCGCGGAGCCCGGTGACTCGGGCGGGTCGTTCATCAGCGGTGACCAGGCGCAGGGCGTCACTTCCGGTGGGTGGGGGAACTGCTCCACCGGTGGGGAGACCTGGTACCAGCCGATCAACGAGATCCTCAACCGGTATGGGTTGACGTTGCACACTGCGTGATGTTTGCGCGGGCTTTGTCGGGCGGGCTCCGTCGCCGGGAGGTGGCGGGGTCCGGCCTTTGCGTTTGCGCTCCGCTTCGGGGTGGTGTCGTGTGCGGGTCGGTGGGGCTGGTTGCGCAGTTCCCCGCGCCCCTGGGGGGGGACCGTTCGATGTCGCGTGGCCGTCGGTGGGGGGGGTGCTCGCGCCGTTCCCCGCGCCCCCTGGGGGGTGACCGTTCGACGTCGGGTGACCGTCGGTGGGGGGGGTGCTCGCGCCGTTCCCCGCGCCCCCTGGGGGGTGACCGATCGACGTCGGGTGACCGTCGGTGGGGGGTGCTCGCGCCGTTCCCCGCGCCCCCTGCGGGGGTCGGGTGTGTTGTGGGTTCATCGGGCGTTCATCGTGGTTGTCGCTTGTGTCGGTTCGTTGCGGGGGGTGGCGGCCTACGCTCGTCCCCGGCACTTCGCGGGGTCCGGACGTCGTCAGGCGGTCGGTTTCCCCGCCCGTCCACACGGAAGGTTCTCGCACATGGTCCTCAGATCCACCGCCGTGTCGCGGAGGTTCGGCAGGAGAGCCGCCGCTCTCGCGCTGACCACCGCTCTCGCGGCCGCACTGCCCGGGCCGGTCTCCGCGGCGGCCGACGCCGCCGCGCCCGCGCGCCCCACCGCGTACGTCGATCCGCTCATCGGTACGGCGAACGGGGGCAACACCTACCCGGGTGCCAACCTCCCGTACGGCATGATCGGTTGGTCGCCCACCAGTACCAGGGGCGACCAGACCAGCACCGGCGCGGCCAACGGCTACGAGTACGGGGCGACCCGGCTGCGCGGGCTGAGCCTCACGCATGTGAACGGCGCGGGCTGCAACCCGGGTGCCGCGGGCGACGTACCGATCATGCCGTTCGTCGGGGACGTCACCTCGTCGCCCTCGGCGGACACCCAGGACGCCAAGTACGCGGCGAACTTCTCGCACGCCGACGAGCGGGCCGTGCCCGGCCGTTACTCCGTCGGCCTCGACTCCGGTGCCCGCGCCGACCTCGCGGTGTCGCAGCGGGCCGGCGTCGCCGACTTCACGTTCCCCGCCGGCAAGCCCGCCAATCTGCTCTTCCGGGTCTCCAACTCGCTCAACGGGAGCGAGGACGCGGAGGTGAAGATCGACCAGGCCCACCGCAAGGTGACCGGGTCGGTGCTCACGGGCGCGTTCTGCGGTCGGCGTGCCAACGGCGGTACCAACAACCGCAAGAGCTACTACCGGCTCTACTTCACCGCCTCCTTCGACCGCGCCTTCTCCGGCACGGGTACGTGGAAGGACGGCACCCTCTCCCCCGGTTCCACCACGGGCGGTGGCGGCGAGGGCTACGCCACGGGCGCCGACCGCGCGGGCCGCGGCTCGGGCGGTTATGTCGGCTTCGACACCGCGTCCGACAACGATGTCCACATGCGGCTCGGCATCTCGTACGTGAGTCTCGCGGGCGCCGAGGCCAATCTCCGCGAGGAGATAAAGCCGAGGGCCAGCGTCGACCAGGTCGCGGCGGCCGGGAGCCGGGCCTGGGACCGTGAGCTGCGTTCCGTGCGCATCGGCGGGGGCAGTGAAGCCCAGCGGACCGCCTTCTACACCGCGCTCTACCACTCCCTCCAGCAGCCCAACCTGGTCAGCGACACCGACGGCCGCTATCCCGGCATGGACGGGAAGGCCCATCGGATCGAGCGCGGGCAGGGGGCGCAGTACAGCAACTTCTCGGGCTGGGACCAGTACCGGGCGCAGATCCAGCTGCTCGCGCTGCTGAAGCCGCGTATCGCCGGGGACTTCGCCCAGTCGCTCTACAACTTCGCCGAGCAGAACGGCGGGGTCTGGGACCGGTGGGTGCACATCAACGGCCCGACCCATGTCATGACCGGTGACCCGACCGCGGCCACGCTCGCCACCTTCTACGCGATGGGTGTCCGCAACTTCGACTACCGCGGCGCCTTCGACTCACTGGTGAAGCAGGCCACCGTGCCGCACCCCGACGGGCTCTCCGACGCGGGCTGCCCCGGCCAGTGCACCGGCCAACGGCCCAACCTGGCCCAGTACATGGCCTCCGGGTACGCGGCGCAGGACGTCTGCCACTGCTGGGGCGGTGCCGCCGAGACGCTGGAGGACTCGGTCGCCGACGACGCGCTCGGCCGCTGGGCGAAGCTGCTCGGCCATGACGAGCAGGCCGCCTACTTCGCCGATCGGGGCGGCTGGTGGCGCAACGTCTACAACCCCGCCGCGACGGACGGGGCGGGCACTGACGGCTACATCCAGGCGCGCAACCTGGACGGGTCGTGGGTCACGCCGTTCAGCCCCGGCAGCGACCGCGGGTTCGCCCAGGGCACGAGTGCCACGTACACCTGGATGGTGCCGCAGGACGTCCAGGGGCTCGCCGAGGCGATGGGCGGGCGTGAGGTGGCCGCAGGCCGGCTCGACGGCTTCTTCCACAAGGCCGACGGGTCCTGGTCGGTGAAGGGCGGCGACGCGCTGCGCTACGACCCGACCAACGAGCCCGGCATCCACGCCCCCTGGCTCTACAACGCGCTCGGTCAGCCGTGGAAGACCCAGGCGACCGTCCGGCAGATCGTCGACACCGTCTACGGCACGGGGCCCACGGGACTGCCCGGCAACGACGACCTCGGCACCATGTCCGCCTGGTACGTCTTCTCGGCGCTCGGCATCTACCCGCAGACGCCGGGCAGCGCGAACCTCCTGCTGGGCGCGCCGCTGTTCCCGCACGCCGTGATCGACCGGCCCGGCCGCGACCTCGTCATCGACGCGCCCGCCGCC
Source organism: Streptomyces sp. NPDC102514 (assembly GCF_055584525.1). Lineage (NCBI taxonomy): Bacteria > Bacillati > Actinomycetota > Actinomycetes > Kitasatosporales > Streptomycetaceae > Streptomyces > Streptomyces sp. NPDC102514. The sequence goes on along the minus strand of NZ_JBVJLW010000001.1, from coordinate 73,272 downwards.
GACGCCACGCACGCGTATGTGGGCGGCGTGCGGCTCAACGGCCGTACGCACGACCGGTCCTGGACCGACGGCGGCCTGCTGCGGACGGGTGGCACGCTCAAGTTCACGCTGGCCACGGAGCCGGACACCACGTGGGCGACCACGCCCGCGGGACTGCCCCGCTGATCAGCCGCTCGACAGGGGTATGGCCCCGGATCCGGATGACGGATTCGGGGCCACACCCGTGTTCAGGGGCCGCTCAGACCTTGCGGTACCTGGCCATGGCGAACGAGAACAGGCCGAAGAGCATCAGGCCGACGGCTATCAGCACCAGCAGCCAGGGCCCGGCCGGGGTCTCGGTGAACGCGCGCAGGGTGTCGTCCATGCCCTTGGCCTTGTCCGGCTCGTAGTCCCAGGCCGCGCGGACCGCGAAGCCGCCGGCGACGGCGAACACCAGACCGCGGGACACACCGCCGCCGATGCCGGTCACGTCGACCGCCTGACGCACCCGGTGCGACATCGCACCGAGCCTCATGTGCTTGTGGTACTTGCGGCGGACGGCCTGCACGGCCATCCAGAGGCCCGCGCAGCCGATCACCACGCCCGCCACACCCACGAGCCACTGCCCGGCGGGCAGACCCATGGCCTTGGCCGTGGCGTCCCGGGACTTGCCGTCACTGGAACCGCTGCCGCCGGCGCCCGCGGCGAAGGAGATCACGGAGTAGGCCACGAACCCGTAGAACACGGCTCGTGCCGCCGACGCGACCCTCTTCTTCGCCTTGCCGCCGTCGGGGCCCGCCGCGCCGAAGACCGCTTCGGAGAGCCGCCACAGCGCCATGCCGACCAGTCCGACGGCCAGCGCCCAGAGCACGACCTCTCCGAAGGGTTTGCCCGCGACCTCCTGGAGCGCACCACCCTGGTCCGCCTGCTTCCCGCTGTCGCCGAAGGCGATCTGCAGCGCCAGCAGGCCCACCAACAAGTAGATGACACCGCGCGCGGTGAAACCCGCCCGCGCCGCCCCCTCGATGGCGGGGGCCGCCTTCTGCTTCCCCGCCTGACTACCTCGTGTCAACGTGCTTGCGTTCATCATTGCCTCCCGTCTCCGGTTGCCCCGGGTCGGCCGTACGACACCCGGCGGGCCCTGCCGGGCGGTACGTCCCTTTTCCGAAGCAGATCGGGGGGATCGAACATACGATGGGCGTGCAACTGGAAGGGCGCCCCGCGCGACCGCGCGAGGACGCCGACCTCTCGGGGTGGGAGACGAATGGCACAGGGCACAGACGCAGCACGGACCGTCATCCTGACCGTGGACGACGACCCGGGAGTTTCGCGTGCCGTGGCCCGTGACCTGCGACGTCGTTACGGCGAGACGTACCGTATCGTGCGCGCGGAGTCCGGGGAGAGCGCCCTTGAGGCGCTGCGCGAGCTGAAGCTGCGCGGTGATCTCGTCGCGGTGATCCTGGCGGACTACCGCATGCCGCAGATGAACGGGATCGAGTTCCTGGAACAGGCGCTGGACGTGTACCCGAGTGCGCGCCGCGTGCTGCTGACGGCGTACGCGGACACGAACGCGGCGATCGACGCGATCAACGTGGTGGATCTCGACCACTACCTCCTCAAGCCCTGGGACCCGCCCGAGGAGAAGCTCTATCCCGTCCTGGACGACCTGCTGGCCGCCTGGCGGACCTCCGACCACCGGGCCGTGCCGATCACGAAGGTCGTCGGCCACCGCTGGTCCGCGCGGTCCTCGGACGTACGGGAGTTCCTGGCCCGCAACCAGGTGCCGTACCGCTGGTACTCGTCGGACGAGCCGGAGGGCAAGCGGCTGCTGGCCTGCGCGGAGCAGGACGGCGAGCGGCTGCCGCTCGTGGTGACCGCCGACGGGGCGGTGCTGGTGGAGCCCGACGATCAGCAGCTGGCCGCCCAGGTGGGGCTCGCCACGACGCCGACCGCCGAGTTCTACGACCTGGTCGTCATCGGCGGCGGTCCCGCCGGACTCGGCGCGGCGGTGTACGGCGCCTCGGAGGGGCTACGGACGGTCCTCGTCGAGCGCTCCGCGACCGGCGGGCAGGCGGGGCAGAGCTCGCGCATCGAGAACTACCTGGGCTTCCCCGACGGGGTGTCCGGGGCGCAGCTCACCGAACGGGCGCGGCGGCAGGCGTCGAAGTTCGGCGCCGAGATCCTGACGGCACGCGAGGTGACCGCTCTGGAGGTCACCGGGGCCTCCCGCACCGTGCGGTTCTCGGACGGTTCCGCGATCTCCGCGCACTGCGTGATCCTGGCGACGGGCGTCTCGTACCGGCAGCTGGAGTCGCCAGGCGCCGGGGACCTGACCGGCTGCGGGGTCTTCTACGGGTCGGCGCTGACCGAGGCCCCCGCGTGCCAGGGGCAGGACGTGTACATCGTCGGCGGGGCGAACTCCGCCGGGCAGGCCGCGATGTACCTGGCCAGGGGCGCGAAGTCGGTCACCCTGCTGGTGCGCGGCCCGTCCCTGACGGCGTCGATGTCCCACTATCTGATCGAGCAGATCTCGAACGCGCCGAACATCTCGGTGCGCACCGGGACGGTCGTCGACGTGGTGCACGGTTCCGACCATCTGGAACAGCTCACCCTGCGCGATCTGGCGAGCGGCCACACCGAACTCGTCGACGCGCAGTGGATGTTCGTGTTCATCGGCGCCGCGCCGCTGACCGACTGGCTGGACGGCACGGTCCTGCGGGACGAGCGCGGATTCATCGTCGCCGGGCCCGACCTGGCGGTCGGCGGGGAATCGCCGCCCGACTGGGAGCTGGACCGGCCGCCGTACCACCTGGAGACGAATGTGCCCGGGGTGTTCGTGGCGGGTGACGCGCGCGCCGAGTCGGCCAAGCGTGTCGCCTCCGCCGTAGGAGAGGGAGCCATGGCCGTGATGCTCGTCCACCGGTATCTGGAGCAGTCATGAGCGGGCGGCCGATGCCGTGCGACATCAAGGAACTCGGCACGCTGTTCCTGTTCGAGAAGCTGGACGCCGAGCAGTTGGGGCGGCTGTGCAGCGAGGGCCGGGTGGAGCTGTTCGAGCCCGGTTACGTCTACGAGGAGGGCGAGCCGGCCACCTGCTTCTTCGTCCTCCTGGAGGGCACGCTCGTCATGTCGCGGCGGGTCGGCGGCGACGACGTGGAGATCAACCGCACCTCCCAGCGCGGGGTGTACGCGGGCGCCATGCAGGCCTATCTGGCGGCCCCCGAGGAGGCGCGCTACAAGGGTTCCCTGCGGGTCACCGAGCCCTCGCGGTTCTTCATCCTGCCCGCGGAGACGTTCTCCGCGGTGCTGCGGGAGTGGTTCCCGATGGCCGTCCATCTGCTGGAGGGACTGTTCTTCGGCAGCCAGAACACCCAGCGGACCATCGGGCAGCGTGAGCGGCTGCTGGCGCTCGGCTCGCTGTCCGCCGGGCTCACGCACGAGCTGAACAACCCGGCCGCGGCGGCGGTCCGGGCCACGTCCGCGCTGCGGGGCCGGGTGGCCGGGATGCGGCACAAGCTCGGCATGATCGCGGCGGGTCCGTACGCGCGCGACGCCCTGGAGACACTGGTCGAGATCCAGGAGCGTACGGCGGAGCAGGTCGCCAAGGCCACGCCCCTGAGCCCCCTGGAGGCCTCCGACCGGGAGGATGCGCTGGGCGACTGGTTCGACGACCACGGCATCGCGGGCGGCTGGGAGCTGGCGCCGACGTTCGTACAGGCCGGGCTGGACATCGACTGGCTGGACCAGGTGGCGGCGACCGTGGACGAGGGGACGCTGGAGGGCGCGGTCCGGTGGCTCAACTACACGGTCGAGACCGAGTTGCTGATGAACGAGATCGAGGACTCCACGACCCGCGTCTCGAACCTCGTGAACGCGGCCAAGCAGTACTCGCAGCTCGACCGGGCGCCCTACCAGGTCGCCGATGTCCACGAACTGCTCGACAGCACCCTGATGATGCTCGCCGGGAAGATCGGCCCCGGCGTCCGGATCGTCAAGGACTACGACCGGTCGCTGCCCCGGATCCCCGCCTACCCGGGCGAGTTGAACCAGGTGTGGACGAACCTCATCGACAACGCCGCCTCGGCGATGGGCGGCGAGGGCACGCTCACCGTGCGCACCGCGCTCGAACGGGAGCAGCTGCTCGTCGAGTTCCGTGACACGGGGCCCGGGGTGCCCGAGGAGATCCGCGGCCGGATCTTCGACCCGTTCTTCACCACGAAGCCCGTGGGCGAGGGCACCGGGCTCGGCCTCGACATCTCCTGGCGCATCGTCGTGAACAAACACCACGGACATCTGCAGGTGCACTCCGAACCCGGCGACACCCGCTTCCAGGTCTTCCTGCCGCTCACCGCGGAGGAATCCGACACCCCTCAGGAGACGTCATGACCACCTCGGACACCGCCGGAATCGAGCCGGGCGTGCCGCCGAGCGGCACGGGATGCGTCGAGTGCGAGGCCGCGCAGGGCTGGTGGTTCCATCTGCGGCGCTGCACCCAGTGCGGTCATGTCGGCTGTTGCGACGACTCCCCCTCGAAGCACGCAACGGCCCACCACCAGAGCACGGGCCACCCCTTCATCCGGAGCTTCGAGCCGGGCGAGGCCTGGTTCTGGAACTTCGAGACGTCCGAACTGTACGAGTCCGGGCCCGACCTCGCCCCGCCGCTCAGCCACCCCGCCGACCAGCCCGCACCCGGCCCCGCGGGACGCGTGCCGGCGAACTGGGCACAGACGCTCCGCTGACCCGCTCCGTCGACCTGCTCCGCCGATCCGGTCCGCTGATCCGGTCCACTCCCGCTCCGCCTCGCCGGCCGGTCCTCGCGCCGGGGTCGCGGGGCGGGGGCGGGGCCGGGACCAGGGGACTGTCGGTGGCGCGTGCCAGGATGGATCCGTGTCGACCACCGCATTCACCACGCCGCTCAACGGGCCCTTCATCGGGCCTTTCATCGGGCGTGCGGACGAGCTCGCCCGGCTGACCCAGGTCCTGGACCGGGCCCGGGCCGGTGAGGCACGCGCCGTGCTGGTCGCCGGGGACGCGGGGGTCGGCAAGACCCGGGTGCTGGCCGAGGCCGCCGGGCAGGCAGCGGCGGCGGGCACGACGGTGGTCACGGGGCACTGCGTGGACCTCGGTGACGTGGGTCTGCCGTATCTGCCGTTCACCGAGATCCTGGGTGTGCTCGCCGGGGACGAGCGGTTCTGCGGCACGCTGGCCGCGCATCCCGTGGTCGACCGGCTGATCGGGCACGGCGGGGACGGGGCGCGGGACGCGGGCGGCCGGCCGCAGCTGTTCGAGGGCATGGCCGCGCTCCTGGCCGAACTGACCAGGGCCGCCCCGCTGCTGCTGGTCCTGGAGGACCTGCACTGGGCGGACCAGTCCTCCCGCGACCTGCTGCGTTTCCTGCTCAGCCGGGGCGTCCTGGGCGGGGCGGGCAGTGCGGGCGGCGCGCCCGGTCAGCGTCTCGCCGTCTTCGCCTCGTACCGCGCCGACGATCTGCACCGCAGACATCCCCTGCGGCCCCTGCTCGCGGAGTTGGTGCGGCTGCCCGCCGTCGAGCGGCTGGAGCTGCGGCCGATGCCCGACGGCGAGGTGGACCGGCTCGTCCGTTCCCAGCGGACCGCCCCCGTGCCCGATGCCACGATCCGCCGCATCGTCGAGCGCGCCGAGGGAAACGCCTTCTACGCCGAGGAGTTGCTGGCCGCCACCTCGGAGTCCGCGCCCGGGGCCGCCTCCGCCGTGCCCAGCGGTCTGGCGGACGTGCTGCTCAGCCGCTTCGAGCAACTGTCGCCGACCGCACAGCAGGTGCTGCGCACGGCGGCGGTCGCCGGGCGCCGCGTCGAGCACGATCTGCTGCGGGACGCCGTGCAACTGCCGGAGGAGGAGCTGGAGTCGGCGCTGCGCGAGGCCGTCGGACGCCAGCTCCTCGTCGCCGGTGGGGGGTCGGGAAGGGAATCCGGCGGTGGTTTCGGCGGGAGTACCAGCAGAGGCTCGGGCTCAAGCTCGGCTCAGGGCTTGGGTCGGAGTTCCGGCGGCGGCTCGGGCGGGAGTTCCGGTGGGGACAGCGCCTACTCCTTCCGGCACGCCCTGATCCGTGAGGCGGTCTACGCCGATCTGCTGCCGGGTGAACGGGTGCGGCTGCACCGGGCGTTCGCCCACGTACTGGCCGGGCGGGGCCTGCCTGCCGAGTGTGCCGCCGAGCGCGCCCACCACTCGCGCGAGAGCCACGACCTGCCCGACGCGCTGGCGGCTTCACTGGAGGCCGCCGACCACGCGGCGCGGGTCCGCGCGCCCGCCGAGGAACTGCGCCATCTTGAGGCCGCCCTCGACCTGTGGTCGGCGGTACCGGCCGACGCGCGGCCCGACGGCTTCGACACGGTCACACTGACGCTGCGCGCCTCGGCGGCTGCCGCCCACGCGGGCGAGACCCACCGGGCCGTCTCGCTCACCCGGGCCGCGCTCGCGCGCATGGGCTCCGACGAGGACTCCGAACTGGCCGCCCGGGTCCGCTACACGCTCGCGGGCAACCTCATGCGGATCGACAGCCTGACCGCCGCGTTCACGTACAGCAGCGAGGCCCTCGCGATGATCCCCGCGGATCCTCCCTCGCGTACGTGGGTGTGGGCCGCGTCCACCCATGTCATGGCGGCGCGTTACGTGGGCGACGACGAGACCGCCCGTGACGTGGCCCACCGGGCCCTGGGCATCGCGGAGCAACTGGGCACAACCGACGCCCGGGCCGACCTGATGATCTCCCTCGTCGGGCTGGAGGGAGCGGGCCGGACCACCCCGGAAGGACGGGCCCGGCTGCGGGAGGCACGGGAACTGGCCCGGAGCGCGGGGAACACCTCGATCGAGATGCGCGCACTGTTCAACCTCTCCATCGGCGCGTACGAGTCCGGTGACCTGGACGAATGCCTGACCTGGCTCTCCGACGGGCTGGAGCGCGCGGGCCGTGCGGGGCTGCTCGCCTCGCCCTACCCGCTGGAGATGCGCTACCTGCGGTCCCTGGTGCTCTACTCCCTGGGCCAGTGGGACGCCTGCGTGCGCGCCGCGGAGAGCGATGCCGAGCGGCTGCCCGCGGCGGGCGGCTACGCGATCGGCCCGGCGCTGTCGGTGGCCCTGGCACGCGGTGAGCAGGGGGCGGCCGAGCGGGCCCGGACCCTCCTCGACGGGCCGTTCGACTGGATGGCCACCCTCGTGGCGGGCATCCTCCTGACCGACACGGCGGTCCTGCGCCACGATGCCGAGGCGGCCGTCGAGCAGGTCCGTACGAGCGTCGCGGCTCTCGTCGACGACGCCGGTACGACGCCCGACGTGGTGGTGCGGCTCGCGGCGCTCGCCCTGGCCCCGGTGGCGGACGCGGCCGTGGCCGCCCGTCTGGCGGGCGACGAGGAAGGCGTACGGCGCTGGTCGGAGACCGGGGCGGAGCTGGTGGCGATGGCCCGGGTCACGGCGGCCGAGGGCGAGGACGGTGCGCCGCAGGGTCCCGAGGGGCGGGCGTGGCTGGCGCGCGCCGAGGCCGAGTGGGCGCGGGGCCGCGCCGAGCCGGACCCGCGGGCCCGGGAGGAGACCGAGGCCGCCCGGGAGAGGGCGGAAGCCTGGGAGAAGGCGGTCGAGGCGTTCGGTTACGGGGACGTCTACGAGCAGGCCCGCTGCCGGGTCCGGTTCGCGGAGGCCCTGGTGGCGGCGGGGCGGCGCGAGGAGGCCGCCGGGCAGGCGCGGGCGGCCCGGGACACGGCCGTCCAACTGGGCGCGGTGCCGTTGCGTGAGGACGTGGAGCGGCTGATCCGCCGGGCCCGCCTCGCGGAGACGTCCCCGGTGGCGGGCGTTCCCGCGCTGACCGCCCGGGAGAACGACGTCCTGCTGCTCCTCGCGCGGGGCCGCACCAACCGGCAGATAGGCGAGGAACTGTTCATCAGCGGCAAGACGGCGAGCGTGCACGTCTCCAACATCCTCGCGAAGCTGGGCGCCGCGAGCCGTACGGAGGCGGTGGCGATCGCGTACCGCGAGGGCCTGGTCCAAGCGGAACCGACCACCTCGGGCTGACCCGCGGACTGACCTGCGACCGGATCAGCGGGCGGATCGGTGACCGGATCGGTGCGTCGTCGTGCGGCCGGCGTGTGCCTCAGCGGCTGCGGGGTCCGGCGGATGGCTGTGTCATGGAGACGGGCGCACGCGGGACCGAGCCGCCGTTTGTGTCCGGGGCAACCGGTTACCCGAGCGGATGGCCCGCATTCGTACCAGCACAAGCACGAGTACGAGTACACGAGCACACGTACAAGCAAAGGTGGCTGTTCATGACGTCCGGCACGCATCTCGCTCTGACGCTCACTCTCACCGGCGGTTCGGCCGCCGACGCGCGGGCTGTCGTCCACACGCTCGAACCCGCCTTCGGCTCGCCGGACACCCTGCCCGGTGACGACGACGCGACGGTCTACACGGCCACCTTCGGCAGCGGCGGTGACGCGGCGACCGGCGACCGCAGCGACGGCGACGGCGGGAAGCCGTCTTCCGGAGCCAAGCTCTCCACGTCCGTCACCGTCACCCTCCAGGGCAGCCCGGAGGCGGTGCGCCAGGCCGACAAGACACTCTCGGCGGCCTTCACCGTCCACGAGGAGGGGGCCGCTTCCGGCGACCAGGAGCAGGAGCGGGAGCTGCGCCTCGAACCGTAGGTCGACGCCGAGCCGCCCGGGCACCCCAGGCGCCCCAGGCGCCCAGGTCACCCTCGGCTCACCCTTGACGTCATCCTCGGCGTGGGCGTCGGCTCACCCGTCGGGCCCAACGGTCTCACCCGCTGAGTCGTAGGGTCCGCATCTGCTCGTCGAGGGGGGCGAGACCGACGTCGCGGCGCCGCTCGTCGAGCGTCTCGGGCCGGCGGACCGGATACGGGCTGCAGGTCACGGGGTCGATACGGGTTCCGTAGAACTGCGGCTGGCCCAGTTCCACGGCGCAGTGGTCGGCGATGTACGCGTGATGCGGCGCCGGGCAGCGTCCGTCCGCGACGGCCTGGGCGATCAGGTCACGGCACACGACCTGGAAGGCGAGATCCGGGGCGTGCAGCAGGATCATCAGGGCCGCGGTCGAGGCGGGCGCGCCGACCAGCTCCGCGGTCGGCCAGGCATGGCGCCGGACGATGGCCCTGAGCGCCTCGGCGTTGCCCGCACGGCACTTCGCGAGACCCTGCCGCGCGGCCGGTGTGGGACTGCGGTGCGCCTCCCCCGTCGCCCGGTGGTCCTCGTCCACGCGGCGGACCAGTTCACGGGCGAGGGCGGTCGCGAGCGCCGGGAGCACGGTCGGGTGGCCCTCCCGGACCTCGTCGTGAGCGAGCCCCCTGCGGTCCTCGTCGGTCGTGTCGGACGCGTATCCCCTGCGCATCTTCGCCACCCCGTCGTGGGTCTCCGGCGTCCCGTGGGGCATACGGTCCGCCCGTTCGTCGCGAGGCAGGTGGCCCGCGGGCACCGTGGCCGCGGTCCATCCTTGTTCGCCCGTACCCGGAGCGGTCATGGCGCCCGTCGGATGCACGACGGGAACCACACCGGTTTCCTTGTCCCGCCGACACATGGACCACGCGAACCACACGGACCGCACGAACCGGTCGGGCCGGAACCGGACACGCCGGGGCCTGCGGTGCCGAGGCCTGTCGTGCCGGAGCCGGTCGCGTCTAAGCCGGACACGTCCGCGCCGGGCGTCATGCCACTGCCCCCGGCACCGAGCGCGGCCCGTACCCGAGGTCCCGTGCCTGAAGGGTGTCCAGCGCCTTGTCGGCCGCGGCGGGAACTCTGCCCGGGTTCCTCGGTCGTCCGTCACTCACGGTGGCCATCCAGGTCTCGCATCATGCTGCTGCGGGCTCGACCGGCCCGCCGGGGCGCCAACTGCGCTGCGACCGACCGTCGTTGTGCGCCGTGGCTGCCGGACCGTGCGGCTCGTCACTCGGTCCCTATGATTGCGTACGCCCTCAACTCGTAACAAGCGTTCTGATAATTTCAGAACGATCCGCACGGCTCTGTCTGTGTCAGCCACTGCGTGGCACACTGCTGGCCGTGACGGGCGTTCCGGGAGGCAGGACGTGAGCGACAACCGCTCCGGCGGCAGCGCTCCGACCGTCCTGCGGATGGTCCTGGGAAGGCGCCTCCGGGACCTGCGGGAACAGGCGGGGATCTCCTTCGAGGACGCCGCCCGGGCCATCGAGGTCACCCCTTTGACGGTCCGTCGGATGGAGAAGGCCGAGGTCGGCCTCCGTATCCCCTACGTCAGGGAGCTGCTGCGCACCTACGGAGTCCCCTCCTCCGAGGTGGACGGCTTCCTCACGATGGCGCGGGAGGCCAACCGGCCCGGCTGGTGGTACTCCTACCGTGACGTGCTGCCGGAGTGGTTCAGCGCGTACGTGAGCCTGGAGAGCGAAGCCGCCGTCATCCGTCTCTACGAACCCCACTACGTCCCGGGCCTGTTGCAGACGCACGACTACGCGGCCGCGCTGATGCGGGTCGGCTTTCCGAACGCGAGCAAGGAGGACATCGCCCGCCGCGTCGATCTGCGGCTGCGGCGCCAGGACCTGCTCACCAAGTCCGACGCCCCGGCGGTCTGGGCCGTCCTGGACGAGACCGTGCTGCGCCGGCCGGTGGGCGGGGCCGAGGTGATGCGGGCCCAGATCGACCGGCTGGGCGAGGCCCTGGACATGCCGAAGGTCCGGATCCAGATACTGCGCTTCTCGGTGGGCGCGCACCCCGGCGCGTTCGGCCCGTTCCACTACTTCCGTTTCGGTTTCTCCGAACTTCCCGATGTCGTCTACACCGAGAGCCTCGTCGGCTCGGTCTATGTGGACCAGCCCGCCGCCGTCGTGACCTATCTCGAAGTGCTGGACCGCATGTCCGTGCAGGCGGAGCCGGTCACCCGGACCAGGAGCATCCTGGCCGAACTGCGTGAGGAGTTGTGAGCCATGACGTCCATGGATCCCGTCCACAGCGGTGTGCCCGCCGGTGAGCTGGGCACCGAGGGCTGGGAGAAGCCCTGGAGCGGTACCAACGGCGGCAGTTGCGTGGAGGCCAAGCGGCTCCCCGACGGAAGCGTCGCCCTCCGCCAGTCCAAGGATCCGGACGGGCCGGCGCTGGTCTACAGCCGGGACGAGATGATCTCGTTCCTGGAAGGCGCGAAGTCCGGCCGGGCCGACTTCCTCGTCGCCTGACCCGCGCTCATGCCGTACGCCGCGTACCCGGCCTTGGCGTACGAGCTCGGCGTACGAACCGTGCCGCACGGGCCCTGGCGCCCCCCGTCGGCGCCAGGGCCCTTCCGCGGGCGGTCGGTGAGGCCGGTCAGGACCGTGCGGCCGGCTGGATGTTCTGGTTCAGCCGGAACAGGTTGTCCGGGTCGCGGTCGGCCTTGATCCGGGCCAGGCGTGCGTAGTTGTCGCGGTAGCTGGCGCGGACCCGCTCCTGTCCCTCGTCCATCATCATGTTCACGTACGCGCCGCCCGCCGAGTACGGGTGCAGGGCCTCGAAGTAGTCGACGGTCCACCGCCTGATGAGGTCGGCGTTGGCCGGGTCGGGGTCCACCCCCGCGAACACCGAGGCCCAGCGTGCGTCCCGGTAGCTCCAGGCGGTGTCCGTCGGGGCGTGGTCGTGGACGGCCCCGTCGATCGGGTACAGGTGGAACGTCGACTTGAGCGTGGGCAGTTCGGCCCCGAACTTGGCGTGCTGGTCGATCGCGTCACCCGGGATCTCGTTGACGAAGTCGGCGCGCCAGTACCACTGGTCGCCGGGCGGGTAGAGGCCGTCGAAGGCCGACTGGATCGCGGGGTGCGGCATCGGCGCGGGCCCGTGCAGCATCGGTTCGGGGAGCGCGTCGAGCAGGGGCGCCATCAGACGGGCCGCCGTGTCCGCGTCGTCCCCGGCGTAGCACCACACGACACCGCAGGCCTTGCGTCCCTGGATCTCCTCGGGGAACGGCGGGGCCGGCGGGACGGCGCCGAACAGGAAGAACCCGCCCAGTTCGCGGGGTGCGTGGGGGATGAAGTCCCGGTAGGCGGTGAGGACTTCGGCGGCCGATTCGACGGGCCAGAAGGTGGGGCCCGCGACGACCGTGCTCACCTCGTGCAGCCGGAACCGGAACGAGGTGACGACGCCGAAGTTGCCTCCTCCGCCACGGATCGCCCAGAACAGGTCGGCGTTGTCGTCGGCGTTCACGCGCACCTGTGTGCCGTCGGCCAGTACGAGGTCGGCCTCCAGGAGGTTGTCGATGGTCAGCCCGCACTTGCGGCTGAGGTGGCCGAGGCCGCCGCCCAGGGTGAGGCCGCCGACTCCGGTCGTGGAGATGATGCCGCTCGGGGTGGCCAGCCCGTGGGCGTGGGTGGCACGGTCCACCTCGCCCCAGACGCAGCCCGCGCCGACGCGTGCCGTCCGGGCGCCGGGGTCGATCACGATGTCCTTGAGCGGCGACAGATCGACGACCACGCCGCCGTCGCAGGTCCCCAGGCCCGCTCCGTGATGTCCGCCGCCGCGGACCGCGAGCGGCAGATCGTGGTCGCGGGCGAAGCCGACGGCCCGGACCACGTCCCCGGCGCCGGCGCAGCGTGCCACCAGGGCGGGCCGCCGGTCGATCATCGCGTTGTAGACGGCGCGTGCGTCCTGGTAGCCGGAGTCCTCGGGGCCGACCAACTGGCCCTCGAACGACTGGAGTTCCTGGCGGGCCGCCTGCGCGGGCGTGACGGACATGGCATCCCCCGATCCGGGGCCCCGTTCTCCGGGCCCCTTCGATGGCCCTGTTCTAGTCCGGTGTCCCGCGCTCGGGCATCCGTGCCCATCACTCAGCTCGGCCGCGCCGCCTACCTAGGTCTGCCCGCGCTCTCCGTGCTGCGTCCGCCCACGCTCCCCGCGTCCGCCGGGGTCCCGCGCCTTCGCCTGCGCGTCGGCCTGCGTCTGTGTCTCGCGGCCCGGCAGTATCCCGAGTTCCGTGGCGCGGGCGGCGGCCTCGCGCCGTGAGCGGGCACCGAGCTTCTCCAGGACGGCGGCGACGTGGTTGTCGACGGTACGGACCGACACCACGAGCCGCTCGGCCATCTCCGGGTTGGTCAGTCCCTGGGCCAGCAGCCGCACGACCTGCAGCTGCCGCTCGGTGAGTCCGGCGGGGTTCTCCCTGGTGGCGGCGAGCGGACCGCGCGGGATGTGACGGACGCCGAGGTGCCGCAGCTGGGAGCGGACCAGCCGTGCCAGGGGTTCGGCGCCGAGCGCGTCCAGACCCGCGAGGGCGGTGAGCTTGTCGTCCGGGTCCGGGCTCTCGGCGAGGGCGGCGGCCTCCTCGTACGGGCAGCCGGCCGTGTGCCACACCTGGGCCGCCTCCCGCCAGTGTCCGGCGGTCTGGAGGGCGTACGGGTGGTCCGAGCCGTCCGCCGGTACGGGGTGTCCGGCCCTGGTGAGCCAGTGGCCGAGTTCGGCGCGGTGCGGGACGACGTTCAGCCGGCGTGCCTGTTCGAAGGCCGGCCCGGCCAGGTCGGCCACCAGCGCGTGATCGCCGCGGAGCCAGGCGGCCTCGGCGCGGGCGGCGGCGACAGGTCCGGTGCGCTGGAGTTCACGGGTGCGTACGGCGATCTCCCAGGCCTCGTCGAGCAGTTCGCCGCCGCCCTCGCGGCCCCGCCGGACCCGGACGCGGGCGAGGACGGTCAGCGCGGGGCAGCGGGCGGGGACGAAGTCGTGGGCGCCGATCTCGGCGTGCCGCTCCGCCTCGTCCCAGGCACCCGCGGCGAACTTCCGCAGCCCCATGGCCACATGGAGATAGCTGAGGAAGCCGACGTGCTCGGCCCGGTCGGCCAGCTCCATCCCCGGGGCGAGGTAACGGTCGGCCTCGGTGTGTTCGAGGCGTTCGAGCAGCGTCCAGATGAGATTGGCGTACGAGCGGCAGGCGTGCTCGACCTCCCCGGCGGCCAGCGCGACACGCAGACTTTCCTCCAACTGGGCACGGCCCAGCGGGTCGCCGGCCCGCCAGCGGGCGGTGCCGACGTTGTTCAGGGCGTGCGCGAGGATCGCGTTGTCGCCCGTGCGGCGGGCCAGGCGGATCGCGCGTTCGCCGAAGTCGACCGCCTGCGCGGTGCGTTCGGACAGCATGTGGAGCTGGGAGGTGTTGCTCAGCGCGAGCGCGAGCAGCCGTTCGTCGCCCGCCTCCTCCAGGACGGCGATGGCCTCCCGCGCGGCGCGCTGGGCCTCGTCGGCGTTCCCCGCCCACCAGTGGATGCGGGAGAGCCAGCGCAGGTCGGCGCCGAGCGCGCGGGTGTCACCGAGGAACCGGCGCAGGGCGACCGCGTCCCGTTCGGCGTCCACGGCGGCCGCGGAGTCGGCGACGGTGTAGCTCTCGATGGCGAACCGCTCCAGCAGATCGGCGAGTTCGGCCGCGTCGAAGCGGTCGCGCTGCCGCAGGACCAGCCGCAGATGGGCGGCGGCCTCCCGGTGCGCGCCCGCGCCGGCGGCGTCCCGGGCGGCATCGGGTCCGTACCGTGCGATCGCCTCCTGGTCGCCGGCCTGGGCCGCGTGGTGGACGACGCGGGCCGGGTCGGAGCCCGGTTTCACGACGAGTGCGGCCAGGACCCGGCGGTTGAGTTCGATGCGCCGTGCGGCGGGCAGCGAGTCGGCGACGGCCCGTCTGATCAACTCATGGCGGAAACCGGCCCGTTCGGGGGTCACGGTCAGCAGTCCGCGCTGTTCGGCGACCGCCAGCTCGGTGACGCCGTCCGGCAGCAACGCGTCGACGAGGGGGCGTTCGACCGCGGAGGGCATGACGGCGAGCTGTTCCAGGGCGTCGCGGGTGCGGTCGTCCAGGTCGCGCAGCCGGGCGAGGACCGCGTCGACCACGGTCGGGGGTACGACGCCGGTGCCGCCGGCCGCCACCACCTCGGCGACGAAGAACGGGTTGCCGGAGGTGACCTCGTACACCTCCGCCGGGTCCAGGCCGCTCACCGCGCTGAGCCGGTGCACGGCGCCCGGGGAGAGCCGGGACAGCGGCAGGCGGTGCACGCGTTCGGCCCGGGACACCTGGCCGAGGAGGTGGTGCAGGGGGTGGCGGCGGTCCAGTTCGTCGTCGCGGTAGGTCAGGACCAGCACGGCCGGCAGGCGTTCCACCCGGTGCACCAGGAACCGCAGCGCGTCGAGGGAGGCCTCGTCGGCCCAGTGCACGTCCTCGACGACGAGGACGGCGGGGTGCGGGGCCGCGGTGAGTTCCGCCCGCAGCGCGTCGTAGACCCGGGGCCGGTCGCCGCCCGCCGTGAGCGCCCGCGCCAGCTCCGCGCCGACACCGCCGACGAGATCGCGGAAGGGGCCGAGCGGCCTGCGCGTGGCGAGGTCGTCGCACTCCCCCACCAGGACGCGGGACGCCGTGGGCAGTACGCCCGGCATGGCCTTCACCAGGCTCGACTTGCCGATGCCCGCCTCGCCGTGGACGAGCACCACGGAACCGGCTCCGTCGGCCGCCTCCCTGGCGGCCGAGGCCAGCCGGTCCAGCTCGTGCTCGCGTTCGAGGATCCCCCCGTCCACGGCGCCATGCTGGCACATGCACGCCTCTTGAAGCCCCACAGCGGCGCCCATAGGATCGTTCAAGAATTGTGTGAAACGTTTCAAACGCCTCGCACGTCCCCCTCCCGACACTCCTCCCTCCCCTCTCACTCCCTCTCCTCCTCCCACCCCCTCGCTTCGTCACCCGCACGCGCCCCCGCACCCGCACCCGCGTACGTACGCAACCAAGGGACACCACATGACCAAGGGTTGGAACCGCCGCGCCTTCCTCCGGAGTTCGGCCGCCGGAGTGAGCGCCTCCGCCGCCCTCGCCTCCGGTACCACCGGGGCCGCCGCCTCGGCCCCGTCGGGCGCCGACGCATCGCGGCCGGGCAGGCTGCGCGTCGAGCGCACGACCGTCGAGTACGCCGAGACCCTGCTCGGCACGGAGGTGGAACAGCCGCGGCTCACCTGGGAGTTGGGCGCCGACGGGCACGGAGCCCGGCAGAGCGCGTACCACGTGAGGGTCGCGCTGAGCGAGAAGGGCCTGCGCGAGGGGCAGCGAGCTGTCTGGGACTCCGGCCGGGTCGCGTCGGACCGCAGCGTCGGGATCGTCTACGCGGGCCCCGCCCTGAAGCCGCGCACCCGCTATCACTGGCAGGTCAGGGTCTGGGACGGCGAGGGCCGGGCGTCGGCGTGGAGTGTGCCGCGCTGGTGGGAGACAACGTTGTCCAAAAACTCCTGGCAGGGGTTCTGGATCGGTGCGGCTGCCGCGCCCGAGCCGCCGTCGTTCGAGGGCGCGTCCTGGATCTGGTCGCTGGGCGCGACCTCCAACGACGCCCCGAACGGCCCTCGCTGGTTCCGCGGCGCGCTCACCGCACCCGCGGGGGCCGAGGTCCGAAGAGCCACGCTGCTGGCGACGGCCGACGACGACTTCACCCTGTATCTCGACGGCGTCCAGGTGATGCACCAGGCCGAGCAGACCGACGCCTGGCGGCAGGGCCATCTCCTCGACGTCACCGAGGAGGTGAAGGCGGCGGGCTCCGGGCGCCTGGTGGTCGCCGCCCTCGCGACGAACCGCGGCAACGCGTCGGTCAACCCCGGCGGCCTGCTCGTACGACTCCTCGTGGAGCACGGCTCGGGGGCGGACGCGGGGACGGTGGAGCTGGTCACGGGCGAGGGCTGGCGCAGCGCCGACACCGAACAACAGGGCTGGCAGCAGGCCGAGTTCGACGACTCCGCGTGGGCCGGGGCCGCCGTGCTCGCCCCGTACGGGCAGGGCCCGTGGGGTTCCGGTGTGTCGATCGCGGCGCCCGAGCAGCCGGCGCCGCTGCTGCGCCGCGAGTTCACCGTCTCGAAGCCCGTCTCCCGTGCCCGTCTCTACATCAGCGGACTCGCCTACTACGACGCCGAGATCAACGGTGAACGCGTCGGCCGCCAGGTCCTCGACCCCGGCTTCACCGACTACGACGAGACCGTCCTGTACGCCGTCCACGACGTGACGGACCGGCTGCACCGGGGCGCCAACGCGATCGGGGTGACCCTCGGTCGCGGCTTCTTCGGCATGACGACACCGAACGTCTGGAACTGGCACCGTCCGCCGTGGCACGACGAGCCGCGCCTCCTGGGCCAGTTGGAGATCGACCACCCCGACGGCTCACGCACCACGGTCGCCACGGACGGCAGCTGGCGCATCACCGACGGCCCGACCCGCTCCAACTCCCTGTACGCGGGTGAGAGTTACGACGCCCGCAAGGCACCCAGGGCCTGGACCCGCCCGGGTTTCGACGACAGCGGCTGGCAGCAGACCGAACGCCGGGACGCCCCCAAGGGCACCCTGCACGCACAGCCCCACGACCCGATCCAGGTCATCGAGACCGTACGCCCGGTCGCCGTAAAGGAGTTGAGCGAAGGCGTGTACGTGGTCGACATGGGCCGCACGATGGCCGGCTGGACGCGGCTGACCGTGCGCGCGCCCGCCGGGACGACCGTACGCCTGGTCCACGGCGAGAAGCTGAAGTCCGACGGCAGCGTGCACGCCGAGACCGGGCACGTCCCCGGCCGGTTCCAGACCGACGAATACGTGTGCGCGGGCGGCGGCGCCGACGAGGTGTGGGAGCCCCGGTTCTCGTACAAGGGATTCCGGTACGTGCAGGTCAGCGGGCTGCCCGCGAAGCCCGAGCCGTCGCAGGTGCTGGGCCGTGTCGTGCACACACCGGTGGAGGCGACGGGTTCCTTCGCGTGTTCCGTGCCGTTCTACCAGCAGTTGGAGCGCGCGATGCGGCGCACGCTCCTCAACAACCTGCACGGCATCCCGACGGACACCCCGATGTACGAGAAGAACGGCTGGACCGGGGACGCGCAGCTGGGCGCGCCCGTCATGGCGTACGCGCTCGGCGTGCACCGCTTCCTGTCCAAGTGGCTCGGTGACCTGAAGGACAGTCAGAACTCCGACGGACAGATCCCGGTGATCGTGCCGAGCGGCGGCTGGGGCTACGGCGACCTCGGTCCGTCCCCGGAGTGGACTACGGTGTACCCGTTCCTGCTGCGGGAGATGTACCGCGTGTACGGGGACGAGCGGCTGGCCCGCGACCACTGGGCGCCGCTCACGCGCTATCTGGACTGGGAGATCTCCCGGCTGAGGGAGGGGCTGGCCGTGACCGCGCTCGGCGACTATCTGCCCCCGGGCTACGGCGGCAACCCGCCCGAGGACACCCGGCTCACCGCGACGGCGTATCTGCACCGGGCACTCACCGACACGGCCGAACTCGCTGACCTGCTCCACGAGTCGGCGGTCGCCGCTCGCTATCGCGGGGCCGCGGCCGGACTCAAGGAGGCCTTCAACGCGGCCTTCCTGGGCCCGGACGGCCACTACCGCACGGCGAAGGACCCCGGATACCGGCAGACGAACAACTGCATACCGCTCGCCTTCGGGCTGGTCCCGCCGGGCGCGCGGGCCTCCGTCGTCGACTCGCTGCTCGCCGACATCAAGGAGCGCGGCAACCACCTGAACACCGGCGCGCTCGGCACGAGTGTCCTGCTGCGCCAGCTGTCCGCGCAGGGGCATCCCGAGGTGGCCCACGCGATCGCCACGCAGCGCACGTACCCGAGTTGGGGCTACTGGTTCGAGAACGGCGCCGACACCATGTGGGAGATGTGGCCGGTCGACTCACGCTCCCGCGACCACTACTTCCAGGGCACGGTCGTGCAATGGCTGTACGAGAACGTGGCCGGACTCCGCCCCGGCGACGCCGGGTACCGCACCTTCACCGTGCGCCCCGACGGCCGTACGGGAGTCGACTGGGCCCGCACCTCGATCCGCACCGTCCGAGGAGAGGCCTCGGCGTCCTGGTCGATCGTGGACGACGCGATACGGCTCGCGGTGCGTGTCCCGGTGGGATCCACGGCCGAGGTCCACGTACCGGCGACGACACGGTCGGCGGTACGTGCTCCGGCCGCGGCCACGTACGTACGGCTGGAGCCCGGCTTCGTGGTGTACGAAGTGGCGCACGGGGGGTGGGAGTTCGTGGGGCGGGTTGCGGGGTGAGTGGGGCGGTGTCTCAGGAGGCGGTGCGGGCTTCGAGGTCTGTGCGGGTGTCGTTGCCGTACACGCCTGTTTCGTCTCCTCTGATGCCGTACCAGAGCTGGAAGCGGGCCACCGCCGCCGTCAGCGTGGCGTCGTAGATGCCGCTGGGCGTGCCCTCCTTGTAGACGTCGGGGATGCGCAGCAGCCGTTCCTGCAAGTCGCTGACCTCGGGGCCCCGGTCGCCCTCGCGCAGGGTGCCGGGGCCGTCGGGGTCGATGCCCGCCGGGGCGCCGCCTTCCTGTGCGGGGGCCGAGGCGGGTGGCGCGGACGACGCGACGGGGGGCCGTGCCTGCGCGGGGTCGTCGTCCTTGTCCCAGGTGAGCAGGAGGGCGGCGCTGAATCCGCCCAGCGCGGCGACCGTCGCGGCGACACCGAGCACCGTGCTGCGGAGGAAGGTGCTGCGGCCGTGGGCCGGCCCCTTTCCGGCCGGGCGCTCGCGCGGCGCCGGTCTGCTGTCGCCCTCGACCACGGGCGGCAGTTCCTGCGTGTCGTCCTCCGCGACCCAGGGCAGGGGGGCAGCCTCCGGCGCCGGTACGGCGACGGCGACGACCTCGTAGCCCTCGTCCGGTTCGCGCTCCTTCTCCTGCACCTGCCGCAGCAGATCCGCCAGGGAACCTGGCTGTCGGCGGCGCAGCACACTGGTCGGCTCCAGCGGCGAGCGACGCGGTGACTCTTCGGGGTCGAACGGTGTCGACAACCTGCTCTCCCTCCGGGCGTTACTGAGAAGGGATACGGGTCACTCCGCCCGGCGGTTCAACGTCTGGGCGCCGGGCCGGAGCGCGATACCGAACGGGCGCGCGCCCCAGCACACCGGCGCACGCCGCCGAGCCGGGTGGGACCGTCGGACCGCCGCTGCGCGGGTGCGCCCCAGCCGGTCCGCACCCGGCATCCGTCAGCGGTTCATCAGCGCGAACACGCCCCAGCCCAGATACTCGCGCTGGTACCGGACATGGCGCAGGGGCCCGGTCGCCAGGTCCTCGCGCATCTCGTCGGCCAGTTCGTCGTCCGGGTTGGCGTCCAGCCAGCGGCGGGTGCTGAGCCACTGTGCAGCCACGTACCTGTCCCAGCTGTCCTGGTCGGCGAGGACCATCTCTACGAGGTCGCAGCCGAGGGCGCCGAACTCCTCGACCAGTTCCGGGAGCGAACGGTAGTCGTCCCTGCTTCCGGCGTGGCAGCCCTCGACGGTCGCCCGGTCCCGGGGCTCCCGGCGCCAGTACGGCTCGCCGATGAGCATGATCCCGCCGGGGACGAGGCTCCTGCGCAGCAGGTCGACGGTGCCCGCCACCCCGTCGCCGATCCAGGTCGCACCGACGCACGCGGCGATGCCGACGGGCTCGTCGGCGACATGGCCCGCCGCGTCTCCGTGCAGGAAGCCGACGCGGTCGGTGACACCCAGTTCCCCGGCGCGGTCGCGCGCCTTCGCCAGGAACACCGTGCTGATGTCCACGCCGGTGCCGGTCACCCGGTGGTCGCGCGCCCAGGTGCACAGCATCTCGCCGCTGCCGCAGGCGAGGTCCAGCACGGTGGTGCCCGGCGCCGGGTCGAGGGCCCGCCCTAGGACGGCCAGCTTCTCGCTGGTCAACGGGTTGTGAATGCGGTGTCCGCTCTCGCGGACGGTGAAGCTACGTGGGAGATCCACTTCTGGGATTCCTTCGGTCCGAGGAGGTCGAGAAAGTCGACGGGGCAGAGGGGGTCGAGGGGGTCGGGAAGGTCACGGGGGCTGGAGTTCCCAGCCCGCCGTACGCTGCCGCGTTCTTCCGCACCGTCATCTCCAGCACCTCACTCGCCAGGAACCGTCACTCGCTCGGACCGGCCGAGGCTAGATCGGCGGACCTCGCGCGGCCAAGTGGTTTTTGCCGGGGCGGCAACAAAGTCCGGCCCACTGGATGACAATGAAAATGATTGTCGATAGCGTGTGCGTCGGTCACGTCGTCCGCACCCCGACATGGGGCGCCCTCGGCGTGCCCTGAAGCTCAACCGGAGTGCGCGAAAGGGGAGTTGTGGCTCATCTGTTGGTGGTCGAAAGCTGGGTCGGGTCGATGAGCAGACTGCTGCCACGGGCGATCCGGGAGGGTGGGCACGAGTTCACCTTCCTCACCCGGGACCTGCACCACTATCTGCGCTCCGCCCCGGAGGGCACGGCCCATCCCCTGCTCGCGGCCCGCAACGTCACGACCGCCGAGACGAACGACATCGACACCCTGCTCCCGCACGTGGAGCGGCTGCACGAGGCCCTCGGCTTCGACGGAGTGGTCACCTCCTGCGACTACTACCTGCCCACCGTGGCGCGGATCGCCGCACGGCTGGGACTTCCCGGGCCGACGCCCGAAGCCGTGGAGAACGCGTGCCGCAAGGACACCACCCGTCGCTTCCTCGCCGAGGCAGGTGTCCCCGGGCCCCGGTTCGCCGTCTGTGCCGACCGGGCCGCCGCCGAGCAGGCCGCCCGGGAGCTGGGCTTTCCGCTGGTGGTCAAGCCCGTCGACCTCTGCGCGGGCATGTTCGTACGGCGCGTGGACGACGAGCGCGAGCTGACCGAGGCCTGCCGGGCGATCGCGGACTTCCCGTTGAACGCCCGCGGTCAGCTGCGAGCACCCGTCCTGCTCCTCGAAGAACTCCTCGACGGGCCCGAAGTCAGCGTGGAGACCGTGTCGTTCGCCGGTTCGACCCATGTGGTGGGGGTGACCGACAAGAGCCTGGGCGGGGCGCCCGCCTTCATCGAGACCGGGCACATGTTCCCCGCCGCCCTCGCCCCGGCCGATGCCGAAGCCGCTCAGGACACCGCCGTCCAGGCGATCAAGGCGCTCGGGCTGGACTCCGTCGTGGCCCACACCGAGATCAGGCTGACCGCTGCCGGGCCCCGCGTCGTCGAGGTCAACCCGCGCCCGGCCGGCAACCGCATCACCGAACTGATCCGTCATGTCACCGGCCTCGATCTGGCCGCCGCCTGCGTCGACGTGGCTCTCGACCGCACCCCCGACCTGCGGCCCCGTGCCACCGGGCTGCGCAGCGCGGCCGTGGGCTTCCTCGTACCGGACACCGAGGGGACGCTGGAGGCGATCGCCGGGGCCGAGCAAGTGCGTTCGGCAGAGGGCGTGTTGGAGGTTCAGCTCGCCGAGCCGGGGCGGACGGTGAGGACCGCGGGCAGCAACAACGAATACCTCGGCCATGTGATGGCGGGCGACGCCGAAGGGCTCGGAGCGCGGGCCCGGGTCGAGTCACTGCTGTCCGAGCTGCGACCGCGGGTGGCCACCCGATGAGGACACCTGCATCAACACCTGCATCAACACCCACATCCACACCCGCACCCGTCTCGTACGACGATCTCGTGCGGCGGGTTCTCGCCGGTGAGCTGGGTCCGGACCCCCAAGACCTGCGTGTCGCCGTGGCGTTCACCACCAGCCAGGCCGTACGGCACAACGGGCGCCGCGGCGGCTATCGCAACGAGGTGCTCAGTCTGCGTCTCGGCCGGGCGGTCGGCTCCTGCGCGGTCGAGCCCGGAGCACTGCCGCACGGCGCGGTGGAGGACTGCGCCGGAGCCGACATCGCACGGCTGCTGGAGCATCCGCTCCCGTCGGTCCGCGTGGCGGCGATGGACGCCTATCTGATGCATGTGCGCCCCCACGCCCCGGAGTACGGGGCACTCCCCTGTCCCCTGCCCGCCGGGAGTTCCCTGGAGAAGTCCCGGGCGCGGGCACGGGCCGTCGTCGAACTGCTGGACGTCGGGCCCAGACAGACCGTGCTCGTCGTCGGCGTCGTCAACTCTCTGTTGGAGGCGCTTCGTTCGCGCGGCGTCTCGTACATACCGTGTGACCTCAAGGGCGGTACGACGGAGTGGGGCGAGCCGGCCGCCACCGACCTGCACGCCGAACTCGGCAGCTGTGACGCGGTGCTGGCCTCCGGCATGACCCTCGGCAACGGGTCCTTCGAGCCGCTGCGAACCCATGTCCTGGGCAGCGGCCAGCAGTTGGTGATGTTCGCGCAGACCGGCAGTGCCGTACTGCCGTGGTTCCTCGGTGCCGGGGTGAGCGCGGTGTGCGCGGAGCCGTACCCCTTCTTCTGGCTGGACGGCGGTCCCGGTGTCATCCACCGCTACCGCAGTGCGGAGGGCGCGCTGTGACCACGGCCGCGCTGCGTCCCCTCGCCGCCAACCCCGATCTGCTCGCCCTGCTCGGCCGCACACCGCTGGCCAGGGTGACCACCGATCTGCCCTGTCCGCAGCCCGGGTTCTGGGCCAAGCTGGAGGGTCTCGCCGCAGGTGGCATGAAGGCCCGTGCGGCGGTGTCCATGCTGCTCGGGGCACGTGAGCGGGGTGAACTGCGCCCCGGCGCGCCGGTGGTGGAGTCCACCTCCGGGACGCTCGGCATCGGGCTCGCCTTCGCCGGGCAGGCCCTGGGGCACCCCATCGTGCTCGTCGGCGACACCGAACTCGAACCGTCCATGCGGCAGTTGCTGCGCGCGTACGGCGCCCGTCTCGAACTCGTCGACCGCCCCGCCGGGGTGGGCGGCTGGCAGGCGGCCCGGCTGGCACGGCTGCGCGAGCTGCTCGGGACGCTGCCGGACGCGTACTGGCCCGATCAGTACAACAACCCCGACAACATCGCCGGCTACGCCTCGCTCGCCGCCGAACTCGCCTCCCAGCTCGACCATGTGGATGTCCTGGTGTGCAGTGTCGGCACGGGCGGTCACAGTGCCGGGATCGCGGGGCCGCTGCGCAGGCACTGGCCTGGGCTGCGGCTGATCGGCGTGGACGCCACCGGCTCCACCATCTTCGGCCAGCCCGCCAGACCGCGGCTGATGCGCGGCCTGGGCAGCAGCATCCATCCGCGCAACGTGGCCTACGAGGCCTTCGACGAGGTGCACTGGGTGGGCCCGGCCGAGGCCGCGGACGCCTGCCGACGGCTCGCCCGCGGCAGTTTCGTCAGCGGCGGCTGGAGCACCGGAGCGGTCGCACTGGTCTCCGCGTGGGCGGCCCGGGTCCATCCCGGCGCCGTGGTCGCCACCGTCTTCCCCGACGGCCCGCACCGCTATCTCGGTTCGGTCTACGACGACGACTTCGCGGCGGCCCACGGCCTCGACCCCGCTGCCGCGGCCACCCGCCCCGTCGAGATCCCGCACGCACGCGCCGTCGAGGCCACCGGCTGGGTCCGCTGCACCACGGTGACCGACCCGCTGCTCACCACCCTGGAAGGGAGCCCGTGAAGGCCACCCTGCGCACCGTACGGCTCACGCTCGCCGAGCCGCTGCGCATATCCCGTTCCGTGACGACCGCCCGCGACGCCGTCTGGCTCACCATCGAGCACGACGGCCTGCACGGCCACGGCGAGGCCGTCACCAGCGTCTACTACGGCCTCGACACCGACACACTGCAACAGCGCTTGTACGTGTCCGGCCGCGACCTGGGCCGCTTCCCCGACCCGGAGAGTGCGTTGCGCGCGTGGTCGGCGCGTTCGGAACACGGTGGGCAGCCGGACGACCGGCCGCCCGCGGTCACCGCCGCCGTGGAGGCCGCGCTTCTCGACCTGTGCGGCAAGCGGTCGGGCACCCCCGTGTTCCGGCTGCTCGGAGCCGAAAGCGCTCGGAACACTCCGAGCGCCCCCACCGCGCCCACCGCCCGCACCATCGGCATCGTCCCGCCCGCGCACGCCGCCGCGCAGGCGCGCACGCTCGCCGCCGCCGGATTCGCCCTCCTCAAGGTGAAGGCCGGCGCCCCGGACCCCGAGGACGACCTCGACCGCGTACGCGCCGTACGGTCCGCCGCGCCCGGCGCCCGGCTCCTGCTCGACCCCAACGGGGCCTGGACCGCCGAGCAGTCCCGCCATCTCCTGCCCCGGTACGCCGAGTTGGGCGTCGAGGCCGTCGAGCAACCCATCGCTCCCGGTGATCCCGAAGCGCTGGCGCGGCTCGCCGAGCGTTCACCGCTGCCCCTGATCGCCGACGAGGACGCCGTCGGACTCGAAGACGTACGCCGTCTGGCGGGCCGGGTGCACGGGGTGAACGTCAAGCTCGCCAAATGCGGTGGCCCCCGGGCCGCGCTGCGCATGGCCGAGCTGATCGCCGGGAGCGGCACCGAGCTGATGCTCGGCTGTCTCACCGCCAGCACGCTCGGCCTGGCACCCGCCGTGCACCTCGCAGACCGTGCCCGCTGGGCCGACCTCGACGGGCATCTGCTGCTCGCCGACGACCCGTGGACCGGGATCGGCGGCGCCGACGGCGTCGTACGGGCCAGCGAGCTGCCCGGACTCGGCGTACGGGAGAGGAACGCTCCCCACAGAGACCTGGACGAGAGGGACGCGGACGGAAGAGGCGTGGCCGCGGCAGGCGTGCGGGAGCG
The DNA here is from genome assembly GCF_055584525.1 of Streptomyces sp. NPDC102514. Lineage (NCBI taxonomy): Bacteria > Bacillati > Actinomycetota > Actinomycetes > Kitasatosporales > Streptomycetaceae > Streptomyces > Streptomyces sp. NPDC102514. The sequence goes on along the minus strand of NZ_JBVJLW010000001.1, from coordinate 47,912 downwards.
GGCGGCGGACGAGGCGCGTGGGACAGGCGGTCGGCCGTGAAGACGCTGTACGAGATACGCGGCTTCTCGCCCGCCATCCGGCTCCTCCTCGTCAACCAGTTCGGTGTCAACACCGGCTTCTACCTGCTCATCCCCTATCTGGCCACGCATCTGGGCGAGGACCTGGGCATGTCGGCGGCCGTCGTCGGGATCGTGCTCGGAGTGCGCAACCTCAGCCAGCAGGGGCTGTTCCTGATCGGTGGTTCGGCCGCGGACCGGCTCGGGGCACGCGGGGTGATCATCGCCGGCTGCGGGGTGCGTACCGCGGGCTTCGCGCTGTTCGCGCTCGGCGACGGGCTCGCGGTGCTGCTGGCCGCGTCCGTGCTGAGCGGGCTCGCCGGGGCGCTGTTCAACCCGGCCGTGCGGACCTATCTCGCGCAGGAGGCGGGCGAGCGCAAGGCCGAGGCATTCGCGCTGTTCAACGTGTTCGCGACCACCGGGGCGCTCGTCGGACCGCTGCTCGGCAGTGTGCTGCTGCTGGTCGACTTCCGGGCGTCCGCGCTCACCGCCGCCGGGATCTTCGCGGTACTCACGGTGGCGCAGGCACTGGTGCTGCCCGCGCGGCCGGTGCCGCCCAGTGCCGTCGGTGTGCTCGAGGACTGGCGCGAGGTGGTCGGCAACCGCGCCTTCCTCGCCTTCTCGCTGGCCATGGTCGGCATGTTCACCCTGGAGAACCAGCTGTATCTGCTGCTGCCCGACGGGGCCCGCCGGGCCACGGGCTGGGACGGCGCGGCCGGACTGGTCTTCCTCGTGGGCACGCTCGCCAATCTCACCCTGCAACTGCGGCTCACCCGGGCGCTGAAGCCGTACGGCAGACGGGCGATCGGCGCCGGACTCGCCCTGATGGGACTGGCCTTCCTGCCGCCGATGCTGGTGTCGGGAGCCGGCTCCCCCGAGCTGTGGCACGCCGTTCCCGTGCTCGTGGGCGTCCTGCTTCTCTATGTGGGTGTCATGGTCGCGCAGCCCTTCGTGATGGAGCTGATCCCCGGTTTCGGGCGGCCGGAGCTGACCGGCACGTACTTCGGCATCTTCTACATGGTGTCGGGGATCGCCGCGGCCGTCGGCAACACGGCCGTGGGCTGGGCCATGGACGCCGGTGACCGGCAGGACGCGGCCTGGCTGCCGTGGGCCTGCTGTCTGGTGTTCGGGCTGGCGTCGGCGGCCGGATTCACCTGGCTGCGCCGCCTCGGGGCCCTGCCCGTGCGTCCCGCCTCTGCCGTGGAGGCGACGGTATGACGAGCGGCAACCTGCTGACCGACAACCCGGAGCTGTACGAGGCCAGGTTCCCCGATCCCGAACGGCTGGCCGGGCGATGGGCGGAGGACTGTCTGCGCCGGTACGAGGCCGGGCCGAGAGTCCTGGACCTGGGATGCGGCACCGGACGGGACGCGGCCCAACTGCACAGCGTGGGAAGGTCTGTTGTCGGTGCCGATCTCTCCGAGGCGATGCTGGCGTACGCCCGCGACCGGCACCCCGGCCCGCGGTACGTACACGCCGATCTACGGGACTTCTCCCTCGGGCCCGAGGTGTTCGACGCGGCGGTGTGCCTGGACAGCGCGCTGCTGTACTGCCACACCAACGACGACCTCGACGGCTTCCTCGCCTCCTGCCGCCGGAGTCTGGCCCCCGGCGGGCTCCTCGTCGCGGAGATGCGCAACGGCGCGTACTTCCTCGGCCGCAACGACCTGCTGGACACGCCCAGAGTCAACTCCCTGACCTGGCAGGGCGTTTCCTACCGCTCGACGACCACCCTGCGCATCGACCGCACCGCGCAACTCCTGCGCCGTACCCGCGTCTGGACCACCGGCGACGGCTCGGCCCCCGTCGAACAGCGCTCGGCCTGGCGGCTGCTCCTCCCGCAGGAACTGCGCCACTTCCTGACCGCGCACGGCTTCACCGTGCTGGAGCTGCACGACGGCCCGGGGCCCCGTACCGAACCGCTCTGGCAGCAGGGCGACTTGCCCGGCTCGGCGGCCGACGCCGACCGGCTGCATGTGGTGGCACGCCTGGCCGGCTGACCGCGCCGCACACACCTCACGCACCTCACGCACTTCACGTACCTCATACAGCAAGGACTTCCCCATGCAGGACTACCCCGGCCTCCGTCGCAGAGGCTTTCTCACGGCGGCCTCCGGTCTCGGCGCCCTCGCGCTCGTCGGCTGTGGCGGCTCGGACGACTCCGGCGACCAGAGCGGCGGAGGCGGTGCAGGCGACGGGAAGCCCCGGCACGGCGGACGGCTGCGGGCCGCCTTCGCGGGCGGCGGTGCGAGCGAGACGCTCGATCCGCATCTGGCCAACCTCTTCGCCGACGTGGCCCGCGCCAAGGCACTCTTCGACAAGCTGGCCGACTACGGCGACGACCTCTCCGCCCAGCCGCGCCTGGCGTCCGGCTGGGAGCCGAACGCGGGGCTCGACCGCTGGAAGGTCACTCTGCGCAAGGCCGACTTCCACGACGGGAAGCCCCTCACCGCCGAGGACGTCCTGTTCAGCTACCGCCGGATCGCCGACCCCGAGAAGGCGTTCCGCGCCAAGGCGTCCCTCGAACCCATCGATCTCAAAGCGAGCCGGGCCGTCGACGAACGGACCGTGGAGTTCGTACTCAAGCGGCCGACCGCCGAATTCCCCAATGTGCTGGCCGCGTTCGGCGCGTACATCGTGCCCGACGGGTCCTCGGCGGCCGACTTCGACAAGAAGCCGGTCGGCTCGGGACCGTTCCGCTTCGTGTCGTTCGCGCCCGGCCGCTCGGCGGTCTTCCGGCGCAACGACGACCACTGGGACGGCGCCCCGCACCTCGACGAGGTGGAGTTCGTCGTCGCCAACGAGGAGTCCGCGCGGGTCAACGCCCTGCTCGGCGGGCAGGTCGAGTACGCCCATGAGTTGAACCCGACGACCGCCCGCGCCCACGAGGGCAAGGGCCGGATCGAGATCGTGCGGCTGCGGAACAGCGCCATGCAGGCCTTCGCCATGAAGACCGACCGGGCACCCTTCGACGACAGACGGGTCCGCGAGGCGTTCTTCCTCATCGCCGACCGCCAGGAACTCATCGACGGGGCACTGTCCGGGGCGGGCGTGGTCGGCAACGACCTCTTCGGCAAGGGGTACGAGTACTACGCCGACGGACTGCCCCAGCGCGAGCAGGACCTCGACCGGGCCCGCTCCCTCCTGAAGCAGGCGGGCGCCGAGAAACTGAAGGTCACCCTGGACACGTCGGCGGTCGCGGCCGGGTTCACCGAGGCGGCCAGCATCTTCCGCGACCAGGCCGCGAAGGCCGGCGTCACCGTCGAGGTCAAGATGGGCAGCAAGGACTCGTACTGGGCCGACATCCTCGACTCCGGCACCCTGTGCTGCTACCGCTCCGGAGCCATGCCCATCGAGGCGCACATCTCGCAGCGGCTCCTCACCGACTCCACCACCAACGCCACCAAGTGGCACCACAAGGACTTCGACGCGCTCTACCAGCAGGCGCAGGCCACGAAGGACGCCAAGGAGCGCGCCGCCGTGTTCGGCCGGATGCAGCGCAGGCTGTACGCCGAGGGCGGCTTCCTGGTGTGGGGGTTCGCCGACTGGATCATCGGAACAGCGCGCACGGTCAAGGGAGTTGACCGCAAGGCGCCCGCCAACACGCTCGACTGGGCGCGGTTCGACAAGGTCTGGCTGGCGTGAGCGGACTCGGTTCCTGGGCCGCCCGGCGGCTGCTGCTCGGCGGCGTGCAGACCGTCGCCGTGGTGCTGCTGGTCTTCGCGCTCACCGAGGCGCTGCCGGGCGACGCGGCGGTGGCCCTCGCCGGGGACCAGCCCGACCCGGCGCGGATCACCGCCATCCGCGAGGCGATGGACCTGGACCGGCCCGCGTACGAACGGCTCGCCGACTGGGCGGCCGGGCTCCTGCACGCCGACTTCGGCACCTCCCTGGCCTCCGGGCGGCCCGTCACCTCGTACCTCTCCGGTGCCTTCGGGCCGACGCTGCTGCTCGCCGCGCTGACCGTGGTGCTGCTGGTGCCGGTCGGGGTGGGGCTCGGGGTGCTGGCCGCACGGTTCGAGGGTCGGTTCGTGGACCGGCTGGTCAGTGCGGTGACGCTGGGGGTGTACGCGGTGCCGGAGTTCGCGTTCGGGGTGCTGCTCGTGACGGTGTTCGCGCTGCGGCTCGACTGGCTGCCGCCGACGGCGGTCGGCTACGGCACGGACCTGCTCGCGCATCCGGCCGCCCTGGTCCTGCCGGTGCTCGTCCTCCTCTCCCGTCCGGTGTGCTCATTGTCCCGGCTGGTACGCGCCGGAATGATCGACGCGCTCGCCTCGCCGTACGTCGCGCATGCCCGGCGGTACGGGATTCCGGGCGCCCGGGTCCGGTACGCGCACGCCCTGCCGAACGCGGTCGCACCGGCCGCTCAGCAACTCGCCCGCACCGTCGACTGGTTGCTGTGCGGGGTGATCGTCGTGGAGGCCCTGTTCGTGATCCCCGGCCTGGGAACCGTGCTGATGAACGCCGTGGCCGAGCGGGATGTGCCCGTGGTGCAGGGGCTCGCGGTGGTCTTCGGGGTGATCACGGTGGTGCTGAACCTGGGGGCCGATCTGGCCGCCCACCGGTTCGCGCCGAGGGCGGAGGTGGCCGCGTGAGAACACTTGGCCGCGTGCAAGTACTCAGGAGCAAGCTGCCGTTCGGGCGCTTCGTGCTCGGGGCCGTCCTGGTGGGTGTGCCGCTCGCGCTCGCTCTGCTCGGGCCGCTGACCGTGGGCGGTCCCGGGCCACGGGCCGCCTCGTTCACGCTCGGCGACGGGCACTGGCTGGGCACCGACTTCGTGGGGCGTGACGTGTGGCGGCAGGTGCTGCTCGGCGGCCGGCCCGTGGTGGTCGTCGCGCTCACGGCGACGGCGCTGGCGTATCTGGTGGCGCTGCCGCTCGGGCTGATCAGCGCGCTGACCCACCGAACCTGGCTGGAGGAGACACTGATGCGGCCGTTGGACGTGCTGCTCGCCGTACCGTCCCTGCTGATGATCCTGCTGGTGGCGTCCGTGTTCTCGCCCGGGGCCACCGGGCTCGCGCTGCTGGTGGCGCTCGTGAACATCCCGGACGCCGCGCGTATCGTCCGGACCGCCGCGGCCGACGTGGCCTCACGGCCGGCGGTGGAGGCGCTGCGGATGCAGGGCGAGTCGTGGTGGCGTATCGCCGTGGGTCATGTCGGCCGGTCGATCCTGCGCCCGCTCGCCGCCGACGCGGGGGTACGGCTGACGGGTGTCCTGTATCTGGTGGCCACGGCCGCGTTCCTGGGCATCGGGGTGGCACCGGACGCGGCCGACTGGGCGGTGATGGTGGACCGCAACCGTACGGGGCTGTTCGTGCAGCCCTGGGCCGTGGTCGTCCCGGCACTGCTGATCGTGGCCCTGACCATGGGCTGCAATCTGCTCTGCGACGCGGCACTCAGGGGCGCGGCGCCCCGGGACTCGGCACTCAGGAAGGGGCCGCGTTCATGAACGGGCCGAGCGGTTCGGGAGGGCCGAGCGAGCCCTTGGTGGTGGCCGAGATCGAGGGGCTGACCGTGCAGGTCGGTGGCAGGCGCATCGTCGACGGTGTGAGCCTGCGGGTGCTGCCGGGGAAGGTGATCGCGCTGGTCGGGGCCTCCGGCAGCGGGAAGACGACCACGGGTCGGGCGCTGCTGGGCGAGTTCCCGCAGGGAGCGCGCGTCGAGGGTTCCGTACGGGTGGCGGAGGCGTTGGTCGGTCACGTCCCGCAGCATCCGGCGACGGTGCTCAATCCCGCGCGGCGGGTGGGGGCGCTGCTGCACGACATCGCGCGGGCTCAGGTGCGCGAGTTGCCTCGTCGTGAGCGGCGCGCGGCGGCACGGAAACGAGTCCTCGATGCCCTGAAATCGGCCCAACTGGCCGACGGTGAAGCCTTGTTGCGGCGCTTCCCGCATCAGCTCTCGGGCGGTCAGCAGCAGCGGCTCGTACTCGCCCAGGCGTTGCTGCTCGGCGCCCGGGTCGTCGTGGCGGACGAGCCCACCACCGGCCAGGACACGCTCACCAGACGCCGGGTCGTGGACGAACTGGCGGCGGTCGCCGCGCGCGGGATCGGGGTGGTCCTGCTCAGCCACGACCTGGAGACGGTACGCGCGCTCGCCGACGAGGTGCTGGTGATGCGGGACGGCAGGGTCGTGGAGTCGGGCCCGACGGAACAGGTGTGGCTGACTCCCACCCATCCCTGGACACGACAACTCCTGTCCGTCCGAGAGCCGTTGACAGAGGCCACCCGGCATGGCCCACGCCCGGAGGCCGTCCTGCGGGTCCAGGGCCTCCGGGCCCGCCACCGGCCCGGAGTCGAGGTCCTGCGCGTCCCGGAACTCGCCGTGCACCCCGGCGAATGCCTCGCCGTGCTCGGCCGTTCGGGCAGCGGCAAGACGACCCTCGCCCGCTGTCTTGCCGGACTCCATCGCACGTACGAGGGAGAGGTGCTGCTCGACGGGGTCGCGCTCCCGCGCAGTCTGCGGGACCGGGGGCGGGACCGGCTGGCGGCGGTGCAGTACGTCTTCCAGGACGCGCGCGCCTCCTTCGACGAACACCGGCCGGTCCTGGACCAGGTGGCCCGGACAGCGGTGAGACTGCGGGGTGTGGCTGCCGCGGAGGCGCGGACCGAAGCGTCGGCGACTCTCGACAGCCTCGGTCTGAGCGATGAGTTGGCGGCCCGCCTGCCCGCCCGGCTGTCCGGGGGCGAGCTTCAGCGGGCCGCGCTCGCCAGGGCGCTGCTCGCACGGCCCCGGGTCCTGGTGTGCGACGAGATCACCTCCGGGCTCGACACGGTCACCCGCCGGGGCCTCCTCGACCTGCTCGCCGGGCTGCTCCGCGACCGCGACGACCTCTCCCTCGTCCTCATCACCCATGACCTCGACACGGCCCGGCTCGCCACGAGGATCGCGGTGCTGGACGGCGGAGACGTGGTCGAGCAGGGACCGGCGCGGGACGTCCTCACGGCGCCCGCGCATCCGTTCACCGTGTCGCTGGTCGAGTCGTCGGCGGAGCCGGCGGTGAAGTCGTCGGTGCGGTCGGCGGGGCAGGTCTGAGCGTGGTGCCGGGCCGGGCGACCGGCCTCGTTCAGATCCAGCCCTGCTGCCAGGCGTGGTGGGCGGCGGCGTGCCGGGTCGGTGTGCCCAGCTTGGACATGGCGGCGGAGAGGTAGTTGCGGACCGTGCCGGGGGCCAGATGGACCGCGGCGGCGATCTCGACGACCGAGGCGCCGGTGCGGGCGGCGCGCAGGACCTCCAGTTCGCGGTCGGTGAGGGGGCAGTCGTCCTCGGTCAGCGCGGAGGCGGCGATGTCCGGATCGACGTATCGGCGGCCCGCCGCGATGTCGCGGATGATCCCGGCGAGGACGGCCGCCGAGGTGGTCTTGGGGACGAATCCGCGGACCCCTGCGGTCAGGGCGCGGCGCAGTACGGCGGGGCGGGCGTGCCGGGTGACCAGGACGATCTGGGTGGGCAGTGCGGCCCTGATCTCCTCGGCGGCCCGCAGTCCGTCGGTGGGCGGCATCTCCAGGTCGAGGACGGCGATGTCGGGGCGGTGCTCCCGGGCCAGCCGCACCGCGTCGGTGGTGGTGGCGGCCTCGGCGACCACGGTGAGGTCGTGTTCCAGTCCGAGCAGGGCCACCAGGGCGCTTCTGAGGAGGTCCTCGTCGTCGGCGATCAGCAGGCGGATCAACGCGCCGCTCCCTTCCCGGGATTGACCGGGTCGGCCGCGGTGGTCGCGGTGGTTCCGGGACCGGCCGGGCCGGCCTCCGTGGCCGGACCCGTCGGCAGCAGGGCGGTGACCGCGAAGTGTTCGCCGTCGCGCTGCCAGGTCAACTTGCCTTCGGCCACCCGCAGTCGCTCGCCGAGCGAGTGCAGTCCGGTGCCCTGGCCCGTGTGCCGGGCGGTGTCCAGGGGTTCGTCGGCGCCGTCGTTGCTCACCCGCAGACGGGCGAGGCCGCCGGTGACCCGGTAGTCGACCTCCGCGTGCCGGGCCCGGCTGTGGCGGAGCACGTTGGTGGTGGCCTCCCGCATGACCAGGCCGAGCAGGTGGCGGGCCGTCTCGGGGAGTCCGTCGGCGGCCGTCGCGGGTTCGAGGCTCGTGCGCGCGTCGATGCCCGCGGCGGCCAGCACCCGGGTCGCGTTGGTGATCTCGTCGTCCAGGGTCGTCCGCCGGTAGCCCTGCACGACGGCCCGCGTGTCGCTCAGCGCGTCGGCGGCCAGCTGCCGCACCTCACGCATCTCGGCGGCGGCGCGCTCCGGGTCGGCGGCCACGAGCCGGGCCGCCAACTCGCTCTTGAGAGCGATGACTTGGAGGTGATGCCCCTGGATGTCGTGCAGGTCGGCGGCGAACCTGAGCCGCTCGTCCTTCACCGCCAGTTCCGCCTCCAGCCGACGCGCCTCGTCGAGCCGCCGTGCGGTGTCCCAGGCCCACAGGGGACCGAGCACGACCCAGACGGTGAACGCGACCAGCCCGGCCGGGAAGAGCGCGGCGTGCGCCGGATCGCCGTCGCCGGTGGCCAGACTGACGACACCGCCGGGCAAAAGCGCGAAGAGCACGGAAGCGATGATCAGCGGCCGTCTGGCCCCCGGTGCGAGGTAGGTCGCGACGATCGCCACCACCGTGGCGGGCGCCACCGCCCACAGCCCGTAGTTGCGCACGGCGAGCGCGCACACGGCCAGTACGGTCCCGGCGGCGCACGCGGTGATCAGCCAGCCCACGGGCGGTCGCGCCGCGGGGCTCGCACCCGCCCTGGGCAGGAGGGCCAGCCGCCGGGTGAGGAGCACCGCGCTCGCCACGACCTCGACCGCCAGCGCGACGGCGGCCGGGCCCCGGGCCCAGCGGGAGACGTCCTCGTCGAGGACCCACTCCCCCACGAAGAGCAGCTGAACGCCGACGGCCATGCCCGGCACGGTCCCCCACGTATGACGCCGGAGCCCGGTCAGCCCCGTACCGTGAGCGTTCTCCCCGTCCCGCATCCGGCCATTGTCGCCGACGCCGGGCCGTCAGGCGGAGTGTCGTCAGGGCCCGTCGCGACACGGCAGCCGGCAAGGCATCGACGTGGTGGCGACCCGTCGAGCTCTTCGAGCGCCGCCGGCCGATGCTCCTGGCGGTGGCGCTCACTCAGCGGAAGTCCACCTCCACCGGGGCTGCCACCACCCTCATACGGGGCACGCGTGCGACGAGGGCCAGAAGGTCCTTGCGCGCGGTGCCGACGGGCACGCCGAAGCCGCCCAGCCAGTCCTCCGGCCGGGCGGCGTCGGTGTCGAGTGTGAGGGTGTAGCGGTAGCGGCCGGGGTGCCGGGGGATGAAGTGCGCGAAGGCCATGAGGGGCAGGCAGCCGGGACCCGAGGTCGGGTCCCACGACTCGCCCGGCGCCAGTCTGCGCAGGTCCGCCGGGCGCAGCGGGCCGACGAGGGGGTCCTCGGCCGGTGCGGGGGACGCCACGACGGTGCCGTACTCGGCGGCACCTGCGCCCCCGCCGTCGCCCTCACCGACACCTTCTCCTTCGCCTTCACCGGCTCGCGTGACGGTCGGCCGGTAGTGCGGGAAGCGCAGGCCGTTCTCGGAGCCGTCGAGCACGCCCGCGATCCACAGGTCGTGGTCGCCGGTGTTGCGGAGCTCCACCCGCACGGTGGCCGGGCGGCCGAGGGGCTGGGGGCCGCCCGGCCCGTACAGGACGAGGTCGATCACGCGACGACCTCCTTCCCGTGCCCGTGTGTGAACCCGTTCGTGCAGTAGTTGTACCGCTCCGGGGAGCGGAAAGGGCGCTCACGGGCAGAGGGGTGTCCCGTGAGCGCCCTTCCGGGCGCGGGGCGGCCTGGGTCAGCCGCCGAACTCCTCGGTGAGCCGCGCCTTCGTGGAGTCGACCTGGTCGCGTACGGCGTCCTTGACGTACGGCTTGAACGCGGGTGTGTCGAAGTGCCGGACCAGCCGGTCGAGCGTGGTGTTGGCCTCTTCGAGGTCGCCCTGGCGGGCGTAGGCGCGGGCGAGGCGCCGTGAGGCCAGGTTGAGTGTCAGGTTGTCGACGCCCTTGCCCTGCTGGGAGACCTTCACGACCTGGGCGAGCTGTTCGATCCCGGACTTGGGATCCGGGGGCCGTACGGTCAGCTCGGTCTTGTCCGGGCTCAGGCTCTTGAACTCGTGCTCGAAGTTGAGGCCCTTGGCGAGGCGCGCATACACGGCGAAGGGATGGGTACCGTGCCGCTCGATGACCTCCTGGAGCGCGTCGTTGCCGGACTGCAGTGACGGCGAGTCGGAGCCGCGCAGGACGAGGATCTTGCCCTGGTCCTCACCCATCATCAGCTCGGCGAGCCGGAGGTCGGCCTGACTGACCGGGTGCCGTACGTCGAGCCGCAGCACCGGCGAGACGATCCGGGACCCGTCGGAGGCCAGGTAGGCGGCCCGCAGCTGGTAGGTGCCCGGCTGCTGGAAGTAGTGCCCGTCGCGGCCGTAGCCGATGTAGGCGCTGCTGTAGATCGCGGGCCGACCGGCGTCCAGGCGCACGGTCTGGTCCTGGTCGACGCAGCGGCGCAGCAGCGGCCGATAGAGCACACTACGCCCTGAGGGCTGCCGGATGGCGATGCTGACGAGTTCGTCGTCGGGGTGGAGGTGGTTGTGCGTGGCACGGCCGCGCAGGTCGGTCGTCTCCAACTTCAGCTCCACGACGACCGGTTCACCGAACGAGAGCGCGCTCTTGTCGGCGCGCAGGCCGAGGCGGAGGCCGGACTCGTCGGTGAGGGGCTCGTCGAAGAGTGCCGGTTCGATGTCGGCGGCGCCGGTGGCGAACGCGTTGGCCCCCATGACGACGTCCCGGTAGAAGCCGTGCCGCAGATGCATCTGCTCGTTGTCGGTGAACTGGAACGGGAAGGAGCCCCAGTAGGCGGCCGCTCCGCCGTTCCCGTTCAACGGCTGGTAGTTCTGCGGGTAGTTCATCCACGACAGGTCCGCGAAGCCGTTGTTGCCGCCCAGCGGGGCCGGAGGCGTGGCCAGGTTCTTCTGCCAGGAGTGCAGCAGGTTGAAGGCGTGGCCGATCTCATGGACGTACGTGCGCAGCATGGCGCGTTGCTCTTCGGGGCCCGCGCCCTTGATCAGGTCGTAGAAGACCGCGCAGCCCTGCCGCTGGAAGGAGTCGGCGGCGTCGAACATGATGCCGCGCACGCCGGTCATGCCTTCGTAGCTGCTGGCGACCAGCAGCCACAGTTTCCATTGCGGGGCGTTGCGCCAGAGACTGAAGTTGGTCTCCATGGCGGCGTGGAGTTCGGTGTTGGTCCAGCCGTTCTGGCTGTTCGCGATGACGTTCGCGGTGCCGGAGACCAGCAGTTCGATACCGGCCTCGGCGTAGGCCCGCGGCACGGTGAGGATCCGGGCGGGGCTGTTGGCGGGCTGCGGCAGCGATCCGGTGTCGTACGAGAGGAAGGGCACGGCCCCGGTGACGGAGTCCTGCTCCCACTCGACGGTACGGAAGTGCGGCGAGATGTACGGGCAGACGTAGGTGGCGCCCAACTGGTCGGGCGGGCGCAGGAATTCGACGGTCGCGGCGCCGGGCCGCTGGTTCGTCCTGCTGCGCGGGACGGTGACCCGCACGAGCGTGTACGCGGTCTGCCAGGTGTAGGTGGCGATCCCCCTGATGACGACCTGCGTCGGGGTCCAGGAGACGGTGGGCGCGTCCACGAGGAACGAGCCGAAGTACGCCTGCGTACCGCCGCCCGTGCTGGAGAAGTCGCCGCTGACCTTCCGCAGGACCTTCGGGCCGCCGGGGACGCTGTCGACGTCGACGCGCAGGGTCAGTTCGTAGCCGCCGCTGATGCCGCGGTAGCGGCCACGGGTGGGGCGCTGGGCCGGGAGGTCGGCGCCGGACTCGGCGCGCGCGGCCGGGCCGCCGACGGGCCGGCGCTGCTCCGTCGCGCGTTCCGTCCCACGTTGTGTGCCGCGTTCCGTGCCTTCCGCCGTGGTGCGTTCCGTCGTGCTCGCGTCGGTGGCGTACTCACCCCGGACGCTCTCCTGACCGCTCTCCCACTCCTCGGGGAAGGAGGTGTCGGCCAGGGGCGTCGCCGAGAAGTCGGCCGTCCCCGTTGTCGGGTCTCCACTGGCTGTTGACATGGCGACAAGCCCTCCGTTCGCTCGACGCGCCGTGCAACGGGTGGCGTCCGCGCGACGCCACCCCTGGTCCCGACCGGCCGGAAGGACTGGTGCGAGCACGTTGGCACCGCGCTTCCGCCGCGTCAACGATCCTTTCCGTTGTCCCGCAGAAATACGACGTGGCCGTCCGACGGCTGGTTCTGCAGGTGAAAGCGGTTCGTCAGGAGGTGCCTGCGCCCACACTCACGTCACGCCCGGGGCGTCCCGCGGACTCTGCTCGCAGAATGGGGACATGACTGGGGACGGGACCGCGGACATGGGGACGATGTACGCCTGGGAGGTGGCCGAGCCCGGCCCGGTGGAGAGCGGGCCGCTGCGGCTCGTCGAGAAACCGGTCCCCGTGCCGGGGCCCGACGAACTCCTCGTCCGCGTCGGCGCCTGCGGTGTGTGCCGCACGGATCTGCACGTCACCGAGGGCGATCTGCCGGTGCGCCGGGCGCGGGTGACGCCGGGTCACGAGGTCGTCGGGCGGGTGGCGGGGACGGGGGCGGAGGTCACCGGGCACAGCGTCGGCGACCGGGTCGGGGTGGCCTGGCTGCGCCGTACCGACGGCACCTGCGCGTACTGCCTGCGCGGGGCGGAGAACCTGTGCCCGGACTCCCGCTACACCTGGGACACCGACGGCGGCTACGCCCAGTACACGACCGTGCCGGCCGCCTTCGCCCACCCGCTGCCCGGCGACCTCGACGACATCGCACTGGCCCCGCTGCTGTGCGCGGGCATCATCGGACACCGCGCACTGCTCCGCGCCGCCCTGCCGCCCGGCGGGCGCCTGGGCCTGTACGGGTTCGGGGGCAGCGCCCACCTCTGCGCACAGGTGGCGCTCGCGCAGGGTGCGACCGTGCATGTGCTGACGCGGGATCCGGTTGCCCGGCGGCTGGCCCTCGACCTGGGTGCCGCGTCGGCGGCGGGGGCGTACGAGGCGCCTCCGGAGCCGCTGGACAGCGCGATCCTCTTCGCTCCGGTCGGCGATCTGGTGCCCGTGGCGCTACGCGCCCTGGACCGGGGCGGCATCCTCTCGATCGCGGGCATCCACCTCAGTGATGTGCCGTCGCTCGACTACGAACGTGAGCTGTTCTACGAGAAGGAGATCCGCAGCGTCACGTCCAACACCCGTGCGGACGCCCGCGACTTCCTGGCCCTCGCGGAGCGCCATGGGGTACGTGCCACGACGCATCCGTATCCGATGTCGCAGGCCCCGGAGGCGCTGAAGGACCTCAAGGCGGGCCGCTTCGACGGGGCGGCGGTACTGGTCGACGACGGCGGGCCCTGGCACTGACCGCGGCTCTCCTCACGAGGACGGAGTTCCCCGATGCGTATCAGCCCCTTCACCATCAACCACGCATCTCTGGTGGCGAGTTGGCCGACCACGCCGACGGAGGCGCTGATGTGGTGCGGACTGCGCGAGTTCCCGGTGCGAGGGCAGACGGTCTCGGCATGGCAGCGGGATCCCGACGTGACGGCTTACGCCCTCATGGAGGACGAACGCCCGCTCGCATACGGGGAGTTGTGGCCCGACACCGAGGAGGACGAGGTCGAACTGGCCCGGATCATCGTGGCACCCGGGGTGCGTGGGCGGGGCCTGGGCCGTCGACTGGTCCGTGGGCTGCTCGCGGAGGCACGGCTGACCGGACTCTCGGAGATCTGCATGCGGGTCCACCGCAGAACACCCCCGCCCTGCGCTGCTACCGCGGAGCGGGCTTCGACCCGGTCGACGCGGAGTCGGCCGCGTCCTGGAACACGGGCCAGCCGGTCGAGTACACCTGGTTGCGGTACGGGCACGCCTGAGCGGCGGGCGCGGGCGCGGGCCTGGGTATGACCATGGGCATGACCGTGGGCTCGTACCGGCCGACCGGTCCGCCACGTCCGACGCGCGGGTCTCACCGACGGTCGCCCCGGCAGTCCAACCGCGGCCCGACGGAACAGCCGACGCCGGGAACCGTCGCCGGAAGCGCCACGCGGACTACGCGAAAGCCCAGCGCCACGGCCCAGCGCATGAACCGGTGTCGCGGCCGCAGGCAGAGGTGGCGCGGGGGCCGACGCCGAGGCCTGTCGGGCGCCCGACGCACAGACCCGACTCGGCTGAGTCGGCCTGACGCGACCCGACACGGCGGCCGAGCGCGAGGCGCGGCGCGGAGCCTGGCGCGGGGCGAGCACCAAGCCCGGCACGAGGCGCGGCCCAGGGCCCGGCACGAATCCCGCACGCGGCGCGGCGCAGGGCTCGAAGCGTGTGGCCGCGGGCCCGTTCCTGGTGGTGTGCCGCGTCGAAATGTTGGTCCGGACGGGGGATTCCTGACGTCGTATCAGCGGTGCGGCGCGTTTCGCGTCGGCGGATGTGAAAGGGAGTCGGGTGCACAACCGATTTGTACGACAATCATTCCGCTCGGAGGACTTCGTATGCCCGCCTCACCGCTCACCCGCTCCGCCTGCGTCCACACCGGCGCCGCAGCCCTCAGCACGGTCGCCCTCGCGGGCGCCGCCCTCCTCGGGGCACCGGCCGCCCACGCCGCCCCCGGCGACAACGGCGACGTCAAGATCCACGCGGAGACGACGTCCCCCACCGATCAGCGCACGGAACCGAAGGTCTGCAAGTTCTATCTGGCAGCCTTCAACTTCGACGGCGTGCAAGGGATCACGTGGACGATCGAGCCACAGCCGGCCGCCTCGGCCAGCGCCACGCTCAACGGCACCCTGACCCTTCCGATCGGCACCGGCTACACGGACACGCTGGCGCTGCCGGACGGCCAGTACAAGCTCACCTGGAAGATCCTGGGCGGGTCGGGCGCGGGCAAGACGAAGGTGTTCAAGGTCGACTGCAAGCCGGACGCGGCGGCCAAGCCGGACGCCAAGCCGCGGACCCCCAACGGCGCCGTGCCCGCGGGCGGCGGCGGTCTCGCCGAGACGCCGACCGTGTCGGCGGTCGCCGCCGCCGGAGCGGTGGGCCTGGTCGGCGTGTCCGGCTTCGTCTACCTCCGGCAGCTGCGTCGCCGGTCCGACGGTGCCGCGTAGGCGCGCGCCCAGGCCCTGGTACCGCACGCGTGCCTACCGCCTGGCGAGAACCGCGGTTCTGGCGTTCTCGCTGGTGATGGGCGGCATCTGGTGGTCCGAGGACGACGGCCGGCCCGCTGGGCCGGTCGCCGCCCCGGCGGTGGAACCCGGGGACGCGAAGGCGTCCCCGGGTCCGCCCGCCGCCGCGGCACCGGAGCCCCGGCGCACCCCCGCTCCCGCACAACCCCCCGTCAGCCGTCCCAGTCCGCCACCCCCTCGTCCCTCGCGACCCTCGTCGCCCCCACCTCCACCGCCCCGGTCGTCCCAGCCACCCCGGGCATCCCGGCCGCCCCAACCTCCCAAGCCGCCTCAGCGGCAGCGGAACCCACAGCAATCGCAGCAGCAGCCGCGGCAGCCGCAGCCCCTCTCCCGTTCCAAGCCCACCAGCCTGCGCATCCCGGATCTCCGCCTGGAGGCCCCGCTCGTCGGGCTCGGCCTGGACCGGCGTCAGCAGCTCACCACCCCGCCGGTCGACAAGCCCAGACTGGCCGGCTGGTACGAGGGCGGGCCGTCACCGGGAGAAACGGGCACCGCCGTGGTGGTCGGCCATCTGGACACCCGTACCGGACCCGCCGTCTTCGCCGGCCTGAGCACGCTGAAACCCGGCCGACTTGTCGAGGCCGTGCGTGCCGACGGACGTACCGCCGTCTTCACGGTGGACGCCGTCCGGATGTACGAGAAGGCGCGCTTCCCCAGTCGGGAGGTCTACGGCGCACGAAAGCGTCCGGAGCTGCGACTGATCACCTGCGGAGGCGTGTACGACCGGCACTCCGGCTACAAGAGCAATGTCGTCGTCTTCGCCCATCTGACGAAAATCCTCGAACCCTCCCGCCACGCCTAGGACTTGTACCCGTGGCTTGCACCCCGTGACTTGTCCCCGTGCCACACTCCTGCGGAGCATCTGGCCAAGGCGAGGGACGGGGACTGTTCCGGTATGGGCGACAGCACGCTGTGGGTGGCCGCGCTGACGGCCGCGACCGCGGTGCTCGCGAGCTGGGTGACCAGCCGCGGCACCGCACGCGCGGCCCGCATACAGGCGGACGCGGCCGCCGCGACCGTACAGGCGGACGGCCTCAGGGCCGCCCGCCGCGCGGCGTACGTCGACCTCATCGAACAGGCCCAGCGCATGGGCGACCTGTACTGGACGGTGACCGACGCCCACGAGATCGGTGACCCCGACGAACGGCTGGCCGCCCTGCGGGAGTTGCGGATCCGCCTGCGCGGCGAGTACGCGGTGCTGCGCCAGCGGGTCTGGGTGGCGGACCTGGAGGGCCCGCCGGAGGTCGCCTCGGCCGCGGACCGGCTGCGCCGCTCCACCAGCGCCAACTACCGGGCGCTCGACGCGATGATCGCCGGTGAGGAGGACGCGGGCCGGCGGTTCAAGGACTGTTACCCCCCGTTCTGGGAGGCGGTCGTGGACTTCGTCGGCGTCGCCCGCACCGCCTTGCACGGGACCCGCGCCTAGCGACTTCCGCCAACAGACGGCAACGGGCGCCGACGAGCTCCAACAGTGGGCCGAAGCGGCGGGCCGGCCCTGTCACTGATCGCGGCGCTGCACGGAGGCCACCGCGACGACCGCCGCGGCCACGGCCCAGACCGCGTAGACGGTCCACGCCCCGCCGGCCGTCCACGGGTGCGCGACCGGCTGGTGGGCGACGGCCGTCAACCGGTTCCACGCGCCCGCCGGCAGAGCGTGGTCGACGACGGCCGCCCAGTGGCGGTCGGCACTGAAGATCAGGGGCAGCAGCAGGAGGACCACCACGTTGGCCGTCATCGTGGCCGCGCTGTGCCGAAGGACGGCGCCGAGTGCCAGGCCGACCAGCGCGGACACCGGCGCGAGGAGCGCGGACGCCACGACGAGGCGCAGGGCACCGGGGTGGCCGATCGCCACACCGGCGTCCCGGCCGGACAGGACGGCCTGGGTCAGGCCGAACGAGGCCACGGAGACGACCGCCCCGAACACCGTCGTGACGGGCGCGACCACGCACACCTTCGCCGCCATCACCGAACGGCGGGCCGGTACGGCGGCGAACGTCGTGCGGATCAGTCCGGTCCGGTACTCGCCCACGACGACCGTTGCGCCGATGGCGCTGAGGGCCAGCATGAGCAGCATGGCGGCGTCCGTGGAGAACGCGATCGACAGCGGAATCCCGTCCCGGACGAAGTCGGCCCGTGACGCCGTGTCCCGCTCCGACCAGTAGCGGTACGTGTCATAGGCCATGCCCACGTTGAAGCCGACGACGGTCAGCGCGGTGGCCACCAGCGCCCAGCCGCTGGAACGCAGCGACCACCACTTGGTCCACTCGGCGGCGACGAGATCACGGAACCGGGCGCGGGGGTCGGCGACTTGACCCCGTACGGCCGTGCCCGCGGCCGTGCTGTCGACCGCGGCCGTGTCGGTCATCGGCCCGCTCCCGCGACATGGTCGACGCTGTCCGCGGTGAGTTCCATGAAGGCCTCCTCCAGGGACGCGGACCGGGTGGCCAGCTCGTGCAGCAACACCCCATGACGCAGGGCGAGTTCACCGATCCGTTCGGCGCTCAAGCCTGTCACCGTCAGCGTGTCCGCTTCCTGCTGAAGCACCTCCGCCCCCTCTCCCGTCAGCAGGTCCGCGAGTGCCGTGAGGTCGGGGGTCCGTACCGTCACGCTCGGGCGGGTGCCGCGGGCCGCGAACGCGGCCAGACTCTCGGCGGCGATCAGCGAGCCGCGGCCGATGACGACCAGTTGGTCGGCGGTGTTCTCCATCTCCGACATGAGATGGCTGGAGACGAGCACGGTGCGGCCCTCGCCGGCCAGCCGGCGGAACAGTCCCCGCAACCACTTCACACCCTCCGGGTCGAGCCCGTTGAGGGGTTCGTCGAAGAGCAGCACCGGCGGGTCGCCGAGCAGCGCCGCCGCGATGCCGAGCCGCTGTTTCATCCCGAGGGAGAATCCGCTGATCCGGCGTCGGGACGCGCCCGCGAGGCCGACCTCCGCCAGCACCTCGTCCGCCCTGCGGCGCGGAATGCGGTTGGACCGGGCCAGTGCGTACAGGTGCGTTCGCGCGGTGCGTCCGCCGTGCACGTCGTGGGCGTCGAGCAGCGCGCCGACGTGACGCAGTCCGCGCGGCCGGTCCCGGAAGCGGCGGCCGTCGACGGTGACGGAGCCGCCGGTGGGGTCGTTCAGGCCGAGGACGATCCGCAGCGTGGTGCTCTTGCCGGCGCCGTTCGGGCCGAGGAACCCGGTGACGTGTCCGGGCCGCACGGTGAAACTCAGACCGTCGACGGCGGTGGTGCCGCCGTACCGCTTCGTCAGTTCGTTGACTTCGATCATGTGCCCAACGGTGGCCGGTGGCACGGTGGTCGGGCATCCGGCCCGCGCCGACAATCGGGCGGGCCGGTGTCGGCCGGGGATGTACGCCCACGGTCGGATGCCCCGCCGGGACCGGGTGGCTACGATCGGCGCATGCCCGCCACGCCCCGTCCCCCGCTGCCCGTACCGGCTGGTGCGCGGTGACCGTCCGCGTCGTACTCGCCGACGACCAGCCCCTCATCCGTACCGCACTGCGCATGGTGATCGCCGACGAGTCCGGTCTGGAGGTCGTCGGGGAGGCCGGAACCGGCGCCGAGGCGGTGGCGCTCGCCGAGAAGGAGCGCCCGGACGTCGTGGTGATGGACATCCGGATGCCCGGCATGGACGGCATCGAGGCCACCCGGCTGATCACGCGCGGCTCCAGCGGCGCCCAGGACACCCACGTCACCCATGTCATCGTCCTCACCACCTTCGATGACGACGACTGCCTCCACGGGGCGCTCAGGGCGGGCGCGGCCGGTTTCCTCGTCAAGGACATGGCGCTGGAGGACATCCTCGACGCGATCCGGGTCGTCGCCACCGGGGACGGACTGCTCGCACCGAGTGTCACCCGCCGTCTGATCAGGGACTTCGCCGACCGCCCGGTGTCCCCGCCTCGGAACGCGGCCCCCTCCGCACGCACGGTCGGCCGCATCACCGGCCGGGAGCGCGAGGTCCTCGCGCTCGTCGGCGGCGGGCTGTCGAACACCGAGATCGCCGAGCGGCTCTCCATCAGCGTCGCCACCGCCAAGACCTATGTGTCCCGGCTGCTCACCAAGCTGGACGCCCGGGACCGGGTCCGGCTCGTGATCATCGCGTACGAGTCGGGGCTGGTGGCGTCGGGCCGCTGAGGGACCTCAGCCAGTCGGTCAGGAGGCGGTTGACCTCGTCCGGGCGCTCCTGCTGCACCCAGTGGCCGGCCCCCTCGACGAGGTGCGAGGAGACCAGGCCGGGGAGCGTGCCGGGGAACGCCTTGATCGCGTCGGCCAACCAGGCGATGGACGCGTCGAGTTCACCCGCGACGAAGAGCGACGGCTGGGTGAGGGGGGCGCCGTCGAAGTCGGCGAGATCCTCCCAGTCGCGGTCCATGTTGCGGTAGCGGTTCAGTGCTCCCGTGAGGCCGGTCCGCTCGAACTCGGCCGCGCAGTAGTCGAGTTCCTCGTCCGTGAGCCAGGACGGGCGGTCCTTCACGAACCGGTCCGAGAGCCTGCCGCCCTTCGGGACGAAGAACACCGCGCCCGATCCCGTGCCCTCTCCCGACGCGGGCATCGTGTCGCCGGCCAGCGTCGCGTAGAAGCCGGCGAGCCATCCCCGTACGTTCGGCTCGATCTCCGCCTCCGCGCGGCCCGGCTCCTGGAAGTGGCTGACGTAGAACTCCTCGTCCCCGCCGATCATGGCGAAGGCGTCGGTCGGCCGCAGCCCGCCCCGGGGCGCGTACGGCACCCCGAGCAGGCCGACGGCGGTGAAGACGTCGGGCCTGAGCAGGGCGGAGTCGGCGGCGATGGTCGAGCCCCAGTCGTGGCCGACGATCACCGCGGTCTCCTCGCCGAGCGCGCGGACGACCGCCACGTTGTCCTCGACATGGGCCCCGATCCGGTACGCCTCCACGTCGTCGGGCGCCGAGGAACGCCCGTAGCCGCGTACGTCGATGGCGACCGCCCGGTAGCCCGCCGCGGCGAGCGCGGGGAGCTGGTGGCGCCACGAGTGCCACAGCTCGGGGAAGCCGTGGATCAGCAGGACCAGCGGGCCGGTGCCCTGCTCGACGAGGTGGATCCGGCCACCGGGGACGTCCACCGTCCGATGCGTGGCGCCCGCCGGGGTGAACGGGCTGGCTTCCTGCGACATACGTCCTCCTGGCTTCGACTGTCCCGACCGCCGAGCTGCCGAACCGCTCAGCGCTCTGCTGCCGATCATGCGGGTGCCTCCGCCGAGCGGCGAGGGACCTTGCCGTTCCGGCAAAACGTGTCGCGCGGCCCGGTCCTGACGACCGGCGGGTTCACGCCGTCTCCGAACGGCCGGGCGGGTCGGTGAACCGGACCGCGCGGCGGCACGTACTGAAGTGAGGGCGTTCACCTCGCGGGTTCGCCCGCAACAGAAGTGACGCTGTGTCAGGACAGTCGCACGGGAGCCGTGAATGAGGCATGCACGACGTAATGTTCAGCGAATCGCACGGTTCGCCGCCATCGGCGGGCTGGCCTGCGGAGGGCTGATGGTCACGCAGGCCATGGCGAGCGAGACCTCGTCGGACGGCACGAAGGCTCCCAACGCAGAGACCCGGGCCGCCCGCACGGGACAGGAACTGGTCTCCGAACTGGGCACCTCGCGTACGGCGGGCAGCTGGATCGACGCCAAAGGGCGCCCGGTCGTCGCGGTGACCGACGAGAAGGCCGCGGCCGAGGTGCGCGAGGGCGGCGCCGTGGCCAAGGTCGTCCGCTACACCATGCGGGACCTGAAGTCCGCCACCGAGGCGCTGAAGGACGCACCCAAGGTGGCCGGCACCTCCTGGGCGATGGACTACGCGACCAATCAGGTGGTGGTCCGCGCCGACACCACCGTCTCCAAGGCCGCGTGGGCCCGGCTGACCGCGGTCGCCGAGGGCATCGGCGCCTCCGTGCGCATGGAGCGGACCGAGGGCACGTTCACCCCGCGGCTGAACGGCGCCGACGCGCTCTTCGCGGGCTCGGGACGCTGTTCGGCGGGCTTCAACGTGACCAACGGCCAGAACAACTTCATCCTCACGGCCGGCCACTGCGGGCCCGTGGGGACCGCGTGGTTCTCCGACCAGCAGGGGGCCAAGCCGGTCGGCTCCACCGTCTCCGGCTCGTTCCCCGGCGGTGACTTCTCGCTCGTGCAGTACAACTCCGGCACGGCCCTCAGCGGCGCCGACGTCGTGACGGTCGGCAACGGCCAGGGCGTACGGATCATCGGAGCGGCCGATCCGGCCGTCGGCCAGAAGGTCTTCCGCAGCGGCAGCACCACGGGGCTCCAGTCCGGCCAGGTGACCGGCCTGAACGCGACGGTGAACTACCCGCAGGGCACGGTCACCGGGCTCATCGAGACCACGGTGTGCGCCGAACCGGGCGACAGCGGCGGCCCCATGTTCGCCGACGGACTGGCCATGGGTGTCACCTCGGGCGGCAGCGGGGACTGCCAGGCCGGCGGTACGACGTTCTTCCAGCCGGTGACCAAGGCGCTGACCTCGCTCGGTGTGAAGCTGACGATCGATCCCGCGGCGGCCGGTCGGGCGCCGTCCTCGGCCGGCGCCGACGGCGGCACGGGCAACGACGCGGGCGCGGCGGTACCGCCCGGCACCGCCTCGACCGCTCCCGGCGCGGCCCTGCCCGGGGCCATGGGACCGGCGGACACGGTTCCCCAGGGGCAGACCGACAACGCCTCCTCGGCACTGGAGCGGCTCGGGGAGTACCGGAACCTCGGCCCGGGGCTGTTCGTCATCGCGGGGAGTCTGCTGGCGCTGGTGGCCCTGCGGATCCGTTCGGAGCGGGGCCGCAAGCGCTACCGCAACCAGTACTCGCAGAGCTGGGGCTGACACCTGCCCGGCGGGCCGCGGGCTGGCACCTGCCCGGTGGGCCGCGGGCGGCAGGCACGGACGGTTTACTGGGGCCATGACGCACCCCAGTCAGGACACCGGCCGAGCCCCCGCCGACGCCGAAGCCGCCCCCTCCGCCCCTGCCCCCGTGGTCACCGGCACCCCGGGCTCCTTCGCCCGCAGTGTGCTGGACGAGCGGCACCCGGCCCTCATCGAGCGCGTCCGGCGGACCACCCCGTACCCACCCGAGCAGCAGCGCGCACTGGACGCCCTCCTCGACGAGATCACCAAGGGGTCCATCGAGCGGTTGGACGACGACGAGCCGGGCGCCGGCCACTGGCGGGACGAGCCGTACTACGGGCAACGCTGGGCGGACGTGCCGTTCCTCTGGGCGGAGAGCTTCTTCTACCGCAAACTCCTGGCCGCCCTGCGGCACTTCACCCCGGGACCCTGGCTGGGCATCGACCCCTTCGCCCCCTTCAAGAACGCCGAACTCGCGGGCTCCAAGGTCGACGACGAACTCTCCGCGCTCGACCGCCTCGCCGAACTGCCCCCGGACGAGCGGGACCGTACCCTCCTGCTCTCCTCCCTCTGGGGCAACCGGGCCGACCTCGGCTTCCAACTGTCGGCGGGTGAGGCCGGGTTGGGCGACCGGGTCCAGGGACTCGTCGTCGACGACTCGGACGCGCTGTGGGACGCCCTCGCGGCCGGAGAGCCGGGTGGCCGCGGAGAGACAGGTGGGCCCGGCGGTCCCGGCAAGGTCTGTCTCGTCGCCGACAACGCCGGCCCCGAACTGCTCCCCGACCTCGTCCTCGCCGACCACCTGCTGGCCACCGGCCGGGCCGCCTCCGTCGTCCTGCACCTCAAGCCGTACCCGTACTACGTCTCCGACGCCACCACCCCCGACACGCTCGCCTGTCTCGACCGGCTGACCGGGGCGTCCGGTCGCGCCGCAGAGGTTGGCGGACGGCTGCGGGACGCCGTCGGCGACGGGCGGCTGATCCTGCGCAGCCACCCCTTCTTCTGCGCGCCGCACCCCTACGACCGGATGCCCGCCGACCTCCGGGAGGACTTCGCGTCCGCCACGCTCACCGTCATGAAGGGCGACCTCAACTACCGCCGCCTGGTGGGCGATCGGCACTGGCCGGCCACCACGCCGTTCGCCGGGGTCACCGCGTACTTCCCGGGCCCGGTGGCGGCCCTGCGGACACTCAAGTGCGACGTCATGACCGGGCTGACTCCCGCCACCCTGGCGGAACTGGACGCGGGCGCGGAGTCCTGGCGTACGAGCGGAACGCATGCCCTCATCCAGGTCAGGCGCTGATCCGGGTCAGGCGCTGATCCGGGTCGGGCCCCGATCCAGGTCAGACCCGTATCCCGATCCAGGTCAGACCTTGACCGCCGGCTTTCCGTCGTCCGATGTGGTGGGCAGTCCGGTGGCCGACAGTGCGCCGAGCGCCGCGACGGCAGCGAGGACGAGCAGGGCCGCGCCGGTCGTCGAGACGTCGGCCGGTCGGAACACCGTGGCCAGGGCCACCCCGAGCATCGGCCCGATGTTCATCGCGGTCTGCTGGAGCCCGCCCGACACCCCCGCGACCGCCACGGACGCCGCGCGTACGAGGACCGCGGTGGCGGTGACCATCACGGCCACGAAACCGGCCCCGAGGAGCAGGAAGCAGCAGCCGATCGCCACGGAGCCCGACGTCCGGTCGAGGCGGGACATCAGCAGGGTGGCGAGGGCGACAAGTGCCGCACCCGTCATGACGGTTCGGCGCGGGCCGAAGCGGCGGAACAGGACCGTGGACAGGGGTGCCCCGGCGACCATCATGAGGGCGAGCGGCAGCGCGTGCAGACTGCTCTCAAGAGGGTCCAGGCCCCGCACGTCCTGGAGGTAGTAGGTGCCGAGGAACAGCGTGCCGAACATCGCCGCCGACACGGCCACCAGCGCCCCGAGCGCCGAGGTGACCGTCGTCGAGCGGAATACCTCGGGCGGGATCAGCGGTCCGGCAGTACGGCGTTCATGGCGGACGAAGGCGGCGCAGGCGACCGCCGTGCAGAGGACGCCGAGAACGGTGGCGGCGGTCCCGCCGGAGCCCGGCAGGCCGACCAGGGTGTGGACCAGACAGATCAGCGTCACCGCCAGGAGGCCCGCGCCGGGCAGGTCCAGGCGTACGTCCGAGGTGGGCGCCGGTACGCGCACCGCGAGGGCGAGCGCGCCCGCCGCCACCGCGGGTATCACGCTCAGGAAGAAGACCCACCGCCAGCCGGAGTGGGAGATCAGCGCGCCGCCGACGAGAGGTCCGAGCGCGGCGGCCGCGCCGATCGCGCTCGTGCGCAGGGCGACGGGCATGCCGAGCCGGTCGGGCGGATAGGCGGCACGGAGCATGCCCAGGGTGGCCGGTTGCAGCAGCGCCCCGAAGACCCCCTGGACGACGCGCAGGGCGATGACCCAGCCGATGCCGGGTGCCAGACCGATGGCCGCCGAGGCCAGGGCGAAGCCGAACACGCCGAGGGCGAAGACCCGTCGGTGCCCGTGGCGGTCGCCGAGCCGGCCGGCGAAGACCAGCAGACAGGCGACCGCGATGAGATAGCCGGTGCTGATCCACTGGACCTGCACGAACGAGGCGTCGAGGTCGTGGCGCAGGGTGGGCTGCGCGACGGTGGTCACGGTTCCGTCGAGGGCCACGACCGCGGCTCCCGTGACACCGGCGACGAGCGTGAGGCGTTGCCGGAGCGCCGCGTTCACCGCTCCGGCCCGAGGTGGGCGTCCAGAGCGGCCCGTACGAAGGGTTCGACACCGTCCACCCCCGTCGCGAGCCGGAGACTGCCCCAGCCCCACAGTTGCGCGACGCCGTGCAGGTTGGCCCAGAGCGCGCCCGCGACCTCCGGGGCCCGTACGTCGGGGCGGGCCCGGCCCACCAGGTCCACCATGGTCTGGAAGAGCGGCAGGCTGGTCTCGCGCAGGCCCAGGCGGTTGCTCTCCAGCAGGTCGTGGCGGAACATCAGCTCGTACATGCCGCGGTGGGAGAGCGCGTAGTCGACGTAGATCCGTGCCAGCGCGACGAGTTGGGCCCGCGGTGTCTTCTCACCGCCGCGCAACTCCTCGGCCACCTCGGCCCCCAGCTCGGCGAAGCCTTCTCGCGCGATCGCGGACAGCAGTTCCAGGTGCGTCGGGAAGTAGCGGCGGGGCGCGCCGTGCGAGACACCGGCCCGGCGGGCGATCTCCCGCAGGGACAGGGCCTGTGCGCCCTCCTGGGTCACCAGTTCCACGCCGACGGCCACCAGCCGGGCCCGCAGCCCCGGTTCTCCCCGGCCCGGTTCTCCCTGGCCCGCTTCCGCTTCTCGTTCACTCATAGACACTGTCTACCAGCGTCACGTAGACAGTGTCTACTCACCGGCGGGGGAGGGCGGTTCGTCTTTGTGCGGGGTACCGGGAGCGCTGTCACAGGCAGCGCATACCATCACGGGGATGAGCAGCCGGACGCCACCGCGAGCGCGCCGCGTCACCCGCGACGCGGCGCTGTGCCCTGCCCTGGCCGTCCTGCTCGGCATGCTGCTCGCGGTACTGGTGGCCTGCCTCGGATACGTACCGGCGCACGCCCGGACCGCTCCGGTCGCGGCGCCGGTGGTCACCGTCTCCGTCCCGCACGAACGGCTGGCCTCCCCCGCCCAGCACGACCAGTGCTGCGGGCTGCCCACGCACGAGGCACGCGCCGTGCTGCCGGTGGGCGCCCACCCACAGCCCGCGGTGGCGCCCCGGATGCCCGTCGTGACACCCGCGGCCACGGCGGAGCGCGTGCCCGTGCTGCCGCCCGCGCGCGGCGCCCCCGACCTCCATGTCCTGCAGGTGCAGCGGATCTAGACCGGCGTCCGTACGACGACGTCCGTCCGACCCCTCACCCATCGCCGCCCGCCCGGTCGATCCGGCGCGGCGGGGACAAGGAACGCATTCCCATGAGCAGAACCAGCAAGAAGTCGGCCGCCACGGCCCGCAAGGCGCGTATCGAGGAGATGCGCCGTGCCGAGAAGGCCCGTGAGCGCCGGAACCGCGTCCTGACCATCTCGATCAGCACGGCCATCGTCGTCGGGCTCGTCGGATTCGGCGCGTACTACGTCGACCGGGCCAACGACAAGGACGAGCAGCAGCAGGCCGCGGCGAAGAAGCCGGTCGAGGGCGAGAAGTCCTGGAACGCGAAGAAGCTGACCCAGAACCATGTCTCGAAGCCCGTGTCGTACCCGATGAATCCGCCGGTCGGCGGCGACCACAACCAGGCGTGGATGACGTGTGACGGCTCGGTCTACACGAAGGCGATACCGAACGAGAACGCGGTGCACTCGCTGGAGCACGGCGCGGTCTGGATCACGTACAACGACAAGGCGGCGGACGCCGATGTGAAGACGCTCGCCGACAAGGTCGCCAAGACGCCCTACACGCTGATGAGTCCGGTCGAGGACCAGGCCGGGGCCCTCATGCTGTCCGCCTGGGGCAAGCAGCTGACCGTCGAGAAGGCGTCCGACCCGCGGGTCCAGCAGTTCCTCACGAAGTATGTGCAGGGCCCGCAGACCCCCGAGCCGGGAGCCGCCTGCACCAACGGCATCGACGCGGCCTGACCGGCTTGACCGCTTGACCGACGGCATCCGGGCTCCCCGCCGGAGTACGGAGCCCGGCGCCGCGCCGGAACCCGGATGCCGTCGGCACCCGGGCGTCTAGGACCTGTCCGGTCGATCACGGCGAAGACGCGGGGTGATCGACCGGACAGGTCCTAGGCGGCTGCCGGCGAGAGCAGCCAGGTCAGGACGAGCATGGTCTCCAGGTGGCGTTCGGGGTCCGGGCAGGTCCCGTCGGTGAGCTGGGCGATCTGGCGGAGGCGGTAGCGGACCGTCTGCTCGTGCACGTGGAGACGGTCCGCGGTGAGCACGGCGTTGTCACCGCAGCGCAGATACACCAGCAGGGTCTCCAGGAGCGGTTCCCTGCGCCGGGGCGCCAGTTCGAGGAGCGGCCCGAGGAGATCCGCCGCCGCTGCCTCCAGGAGGTCGCCCGACCTGAACGCCGTCAATGCGGCCAGGTGGTCGACGCAGCGCAGCGGGGCGGCGGCGGGCAGCAGGCCCCGCTCGATCAGTTCCAGACCGCGCCGCGCCCAGCGCAGCGACACCGCGCCCCGGCCGGGAGACACGGCGGGCCCGAGGACGGCCCCGATGGTCCTCGGCAGCCAACGCGGCCCGGGTGTACGGGGGTCGGGCAGGACCAGATAGGGCGCGGCGGGGCTGCGGTCGGCGAGCACCTCCGGCGGTAGCACCCGGGTCTGCGGATGGTCGCCCGGCGGCAGGGCGAGGACGGCGAGCGTGCCGGGCAGCCGCCAGCCGGCCGCCGCCGCGAGTTCGGCGAGCGGCCGGGTCCGCTCGTCGGGGTCGGCGACCAGGGCGTCCCGCAGCCGGTCCCGCTGCACGTCGAGCGGGGCGCGGTGGCACTCCTCGGCGTAGCCGCGCGAGGCGGCCGCGATGGCCGTCCCGATGAGAGTGAAGGTGTCCTCGGTGAGCGTGGCCAGCAGGGGCGCCGGCCAGTGCAGCCGGTACGCGTCCTCGATGAGCCGTCGGCACGCCACCCGCCCCGCCAGGTCGAGGGCGTCGCGCAGCACGTCGAGCGGGCAGCCGAGGAGGCCGTGCCGGGCGCCGATGCGTTCGTACAGGGCGATGACCTCGGCCGTGGCGGCCTGCCCCGCCCGGGTGGCGTCGTGGATCGAGACGAAGCAGCTGACCGTGCGGTCGATGATGTGGCGCACCGAGTAGCCGTGCGTGCCCTCGACGGCGTGCGTGTAGTGCGGCAGACCGGTGCGTACCGCCTCCTCCATCTCGTCGATCGCGGCAGGAATGTCCCGCAGCAGCATCCGGCGCGTCTCGCGCGGAAGCGGTGCGGTGTCCTGTGGGCCCAAGGCACGTGCGTGCGTGGGGGTCATGGCACCTCCCGTGGGTTCCCGTGGGGCTGGGCAAGACTGCGGTGCCGGTGTGAGGTACGCCAGATTCCGTGCGGGAACCGGTCGCGAAAGTGTCATGCGCCTTACACTCCGGACCACGGCGACCCACCGTCCGGTGCTACACGCTCCGCTGGGGGCTCGGTTGTTCTCCGCGGGTCGGTGGGGGCTGGGCGCGCAGTTCCCCGCGCCCCTTGCGGGGCCACCCCTGGCCCTTGGTCTTCAAGGGAGTTGGACGTGTCAGGTGTCGAATCGCTGTTACCCAGGCGTCCTTGGCGTGAGCTGCCTCCGGGGCTCGCCCCGCTGCTGAGGGCGCGGCTTCCGGAGCTGACCACGGAGATGGTCCAGGCCATCCGCAGAGAGGTACGCGGCTACCGGCAGCCCATCGGCTCCGCCGTCGCACAGGACCTCGCCGAGGCCGTGCGACTGGCGGCCACCCAGTTCACCGAGCTGGTCGAGGAGCCGGACGGGCCGCAGCAGCACTATGTGCCGCGTTTCAGGCGGCTGGGCAGACTGGAGTATCTGAACGGGCGGGGCACGGACGGGCTCCAGGCCGCCTTCCGCATCGGCGCCCGGGTCGCCTGCCGCCGCTATGTGGACGTGGCACGGCAGGCCGCCTTCTCCGGCGAGCTGGCCGTCCCGCTGAGCGAGGCCGTCCTCACCCATATCCACGCGCTGGCCGAGGAGTCGGTGACGGGCTTCGAGGAGGCACGGGCCGGCGCGGCCGACGAGGTACTGCGGGCCCGCCGACTCCTGGCGGCTCGGCTGCTGGCACGCCACCGCGATCCGCTCGCGGAACCCCTGCCCGACCTCGCCCGCCGGGCCGCCTGGCCACTGCCGGAGCGCGTCCGCTGCGCGGTCCTGCCCTCCTCCGCCGACGTGAGCAGGGTCGACGAGGAGGTGCTGCGCGTGAGCCGGGGCGGCGAACTGCATCTCGTGGTACCCCACGACGGTCTGCTGAGCCCGCTCGAGGCATCGCACGCGGCGGTGGGCCCGAGTGTCGTCCTGGACGAGGCCTGGGTGTCACTGCACTGCGCCCGGCTGGGCCGGCGCCTGGGGCGGCCCCGGGCCGAGGAGCATCTCGCGGAACTGCACCTCCTGCACGGTGCGCCGATCGGGGCCCTGCTCTGCGACCAGGTGCTCGATCCCCTGCGTGCCCTGCCGCCGGGCAAGGCGGAGCGGCTCACGGACACGCTCGAAGCGCTGCTCGCCTCTGGCGGTCGCACGGCTCCGGAGGTGGCCGCCACGCTGGGCATCCATCCGCAGACGGCCCGCAACCGGCTGCGCCAACTCGCCTCCCTGTACGGCGAGAAGCTGGCCGACCCGGCGTTCCGGTTCGACGCGCAGCTCGCGCTGCGCACCAGGTCCGTACGCCGTTCCGTGCTGCCCTGACAAACTTCCGTACGGAATTCAGCAGTTGAACCAGGAGCGGCACTGACGTGTCGTCACCATGCTCTGCCCGCATGAGACATGTGAGCACCCGCACCGCGAAACGCTTCGGCCTCCTGTCCGTCGCCGCCGCCCTGGCGGTGAGCGTGAGCGTCCTTCCCCAGGAGGCTCAGGCCGGACCCGGGGACTACCAACGGGGCCCGGACCCCACCGAACAGTCCATCACCGCCGAGCGCGGCCCCTTCGCGACCGCGCAGACCACGGTGGACGGGCCGACCTTCAAGCAGGGCACCGCCTACTACCCCACCGACACGAGTCAGGGCACCTTCGGGGCCGTCGTCGTCAGCCCCGGGTTCCTGACGCCGGAGGCGCTGATCAGCTGGTACGGCCCGCGCCTCGCGTCCCAGGGTTTCGTCGTCCTGACGCTGGAGACCAACTCCGGTTTCGACCAGCCCGACGACCGCGCCACCCAGATGCTCAACGCACTCGACCATCTCGTCCAGTCGAGTTCCGTACGGACGCGTATCGACCCCAACCGCCTTGCGGTGATGGGTCATTCGATGGGCGGCGGGGGCTCGCTCAAGGCGTCCGAGTCGCGGCCCTCGCTGAAGGCGGCCGTGCCGCTGATGCCCTGGAACAACGACAAGACCTGGCAGACCGACCGGGTACCCACGATGATCATCGGCGCCGAGAACGACGCCATCGCCTCGCCCGGCTCGCACGCCGAGGTGTTCTACGACAGCCTCACCGCCGCGCCGGAGAAGGCCTATCTGGAACTCCGGGGAGCCGACCACAACGTGGCACTCTCCTCCAACGTGACGATAGCGAAGTACAGCATCGCCTGGCTGAAGCGGTTCGTCGACGAGGACGTGCGCTACGACAAGTTCCTGTGCCCGGCGCCCGCGACGAACACCCAGATCAGCGAGTACCGGAACACCTGTCCCACCGGTACCTGATCGCTGGCACCTGATCACCGGTTGCCGATCATTTCCCGAGCACGACCGTCAGGCGCCCGCCCCCATGGCACGGGGGTGGGCGCCGAACCGTGAACAGGGCCGGGCCATGCGCGGCGATGCACGGCACGGCGCAGGCAGGGCACGACACGGCACGCATGGATGTTGCGCAGATTGTTGACGGTCGACGGGTGCATGCCTAACTTCACTGGGGCCACCCAGTCCCTGCCCCCTCCCCCGCCCCGGAAGGGATCCCCGCATGAAGCGCCGTCTCCTCCTCCCGGTCGCCGTCCTGTTACTGGCGACCGCCGCCCCGGCCCGATCCGTCACCGCCGAGGACGTACGCGCGGAAGACGTGCACGTGGAAGGCACCCTGTCCTCCGGCGCGACGTACGTCATGGACGTCCCCGCCGGCTGGAACGGCACCGTGCTCCTGTTCAGTCACGGTTTCCGGCCCAGGGGCGCCCCGAACCCGGCCCAGAACGTCACCGACGCCGCCACCCGCGGCCTTCTCCTCAAGGACGGGTACGCGCTCATCGGCTCGTCGTACGCCACCACCGGGTGGGCGGTGGAGCACGCGGTGCCGGACCAGCTGGCGACGCTCGACGCCTTCACCGCACGGTTCGGTGCGGCCCGGCGGACCCTCGCCTGGGGCCAGTCCTACGGCGGATTCGTCACCACACGGATCGCCGAGCACCACGCGGACCGCGTCGACGGCACCCTGTCCGTCTGCGGCCTCGTCCACGGCGGTGTCGCCAACTGGAACAACACCCTCGACCCGGTCTTCGCCCTCAAGGCCCTCCTCGCACCCGGTGCCGCCATCCCGCTGGCCGACTTCCCGGACCAGGCGACCGCCACGGCCGCCGCCGGCGCGTTGAGCGGGGTCGTCGCCGAGGCGCAGAACTCCGCGGTCGGCCGCGCCCGGATCGCCCTCGCGGCGGCCCTGCACAACATCCCCGGCTGGAACGACCCCTCGCAGCCCCGCCCGGCGCCCACCGACTGGACCGCGCAGCAGGCCAACCAGTACACCGCCGTCCGGGGTCTCCTCGCGACGGCGGCGTTCAGCTGGCGGCAGGACACGGAGACGCTGGCGGGCGGCAACTCGTCGTGGAACACCGGGGTCGACTACAGGGGACTGCTGCGCGCGTCCTCGGCGTACGAGGAGGTCAAAGGGCTGTACAAGGCCGCGGGACGCTCCCTCACGGACGACCTCAGGACGCTGAACAAGACGCCGCGCATCAAGGCCGACACGGCGGCGGTCGACTGGATGAGCCGGACCAGCGCCTTCACCGGCAGGCTGACGAAGCCGCAGCTCACCCTCCACACCACCGGCGACGCCCTCGTCCCCGTGCAGACGGAGAGCGCCTATCTTCGGGCCGCCACCGCGGGCGGCTCCCGGCACCTGCTCCGCCAGACGTACGTCGACAACGCGGGCCACTGCACCTTCAGCCCCGCCGAACAACTCGCCGCGCTGGACACGCTGGAACACCGGGTCGACACGGACCGGTGGGGCGACACGGGGGCGGCGGCTCTCAACTCGCGTGCAGCGCAGGCCGATCCGACCACCCCGGCCCGTTACACCGCCTACCGGCCCACCGCGTACCCGCGCCCGTACGACCTGGCCCATCCGGGCGACGCGTACCGGCCCTGACCCGTACCGCCCGGCGTGGGAACCGTCCGGGCTCCCGGGCGTTCCGCATCCTCTCCTCGACGCACGCGACCGGCATCCGGCCGCTCGCCGCCCCGACGAGGAGGAAGTTCCCGTGCCGGTACGTCCCACATTCCGCAGGACACCCCTGTTGCTGACCGCGGCGGCCGTACTGGCCGTCACGGGCTGGACCGCGCTGGGAGCACCGGCGGGGGCGGCGCCCCGGCACCGGGCACCGGAACCGCCGCCCGCGGCGTCGGCTGCGACCGTCTGCTCCCCCGCGGGCACCCTGAAGGGGCCGGGCGGACAGCGGGCCTCCGTCAGTCTCTGCGCGAGCGGCGGGGGCGTGGGAACGTCACTGTCGGCCCCGGCCACCTGCCGGCGCTCCGGCACCGCCGTCCGGTACGCCTGTCTGACCTCGGGGACCTGGACCCTGCGGCGGGACGGCCGGACCGTCGCCACGGGCCCGCTGCCCGGCGGCCGGGAGACCCCGGGACCGGGAACGTACGAGGTCAGCGGCACGGTGCACGTCCGCTCGTCGCCCGCCGGCGTGGACCTGCGGGGGACGGTCCGCACCACGCTGACCCTCACCGACCCGAAGCCCGTGGCCACGCACCGCATCGAGGTCGACCGGCACACCCTGCGACCGCACTCGTCGGCCACGCTGACGTACACCGTGGCGCGCGACAGCGACGAGGGGGACGGGAGCGCCCGCTTCGGACTCATCGGGGAGGAGGCCTCGGGCGTGGAGCTGACCACGTCCGACGCCCGCTGCGTCAACCCGCTCACCGGCCGCCATCCGTCGACGGCCCGCAGCATGTACGCGCTGGACTGCGCCCTGACCGACCTCCAACCGGGCCGGCCCTCCACGGTGGTCGTCCACGCCAGGGTCGCGAACGCCTGCACGAGCGTCGTCTCGAAGCTGGGGTACTGGATGCCGCGGGGCCAGAGCCTCTACACCGGCGGGATGCTGGCGGGGCCCACGGTCGTCTGCCACCCCTCGGAGACCCGGGGCCGCTGACCTCGTAGGACTGCGCAACCTCGCAGGGCTGCGGAAAGAGACTGTGAAAAGAGCGGGCCGGCCTCCGAGGAGGCCGGCCCGTCTCAAGCACTCATGCACTCACGCACTCGTGTGGTCCGCGGTGTCAGGACCGCGGCGGATTGTCGTCCTTGCCCGAACCGAACTGGTCCTTGAGCCTGTCCTGGGCGGTGTCGACCTGACCGCTGTACTTGCCCCCGGTCTTGCCGTCGACGTAGTCACCGGCCTTGTCGATACCCTTGCTCGTCTGCTCCGGGTGGCCCTTAAGCATGCCCTTGATCTTGTCCATAACGGACATGAGTCATCCTCCTGATCGGTTCACCCCTACGTATCAAGGGTCACCGCAGGTGGCGGGTTTCGCATCCGGGGCGGAAACGGGCAGGTCGGGGGTGGGTCAGGGTGCGTTCCGGGGGCGCTACTGGGCCTCCGTACGGCACTCCGGGTGGCCCCAGCCGTCGGGGCTCTTCGCGATGGTCTCGCCCGCCGCGTAGGAGCGGCCGCAGCGGCACCGGCCGGGGAACTTGGCCTTGAGCGTGCGCGAGGAGGACGCCGAGGAGGCGGCGGACGACGAGGAAGTGGTGGTCCGCTTCTTCGCGGAGGCCGTCTTCGGGGCCGCCTTCTTGGCCGCCGAGGACTTCGGCGGCTCCGGAGAGCCCTGCTCGCTGCCCGCGGGCTTCTGGACGAAGGCGGCCTGGCTCGCCGCCCGGTCCGCGAAGTCGTTGAGGGGGTCGCCGTCGACCTGGTGCGCGGGCACGTAACGGAACTCCACCGAGCGGCCGTCGAGCAACTCGTCGATCCGTACGACGAGTTCCTGGTTGGCCACGGGCTTGCCCGCGGACGTCTTCCAGCCCTTGCGTTTCCAGCCCGGGAGCCAGGTGGTGACCGCCTTCATCGCGTACTGGGAGTCCATCCGGATCTCCAGCGGCACACCCGGGTCCACGGCCGTCAACAGCCGTTCCAGTGCTGTCAGTTCGGCGACGTTGTTGGTCGCGGTGCCGAGCGGGCCCGCCTCCCATTCCGTGGGGGTTCCCGTACCGTCCCCCACGACCCAGGCCCAGCCTGCGGGGCCCGGGTTTCCTTTCGACGCCCCGTCACATGCGGCGATCACGCGTTCAGCCATGGGCACGATCATGCCAGGGGTGCGGGGCGGGGTCGGGCACTGGGTGAGGTGCGTGCGTATGTGCGGGTGCGTCGTGGCTTGTCGCGCCGTTCCCCGCGCCCCTGAAAGACACAAGACTGCGCCGTTGCCCGCGCCCCTGAAAGCGGCAGGTCTTCCGTCGCGGGGTGTGGGCTATGTTGAACCAGAGTGGGACACGAAGGAGGCGCACCGGTGCCATCGCCGCAGCAGGCCCGCGCGCAGGCGTCTGCGATCAGTTCGGGGAAACCGGTCACGGAGGCGGAGGCCGCTCCCACGACCCGGCTGCGGGACCTGTTCGACGGCCCCCGCCTCTCCCCCGGGCAGCGGCGCATCGCCCAGTACCTGATCGAGCACATCACCGACGCGGCCTTCCTGTCGATCACGGATCTCGCGGAGCGCGTGGGCGTGAGCCAGCCCTCGGTGACCCGTTTCGCGACGGCGGTGGGCTTCAGCGGCTACCCCGCCCTGCGGGAACGCCTCCAGTCGATCGCGCTCAGCAAGCTCGCCGGCTCGCCCGACGCCGCCGAGGAGGCCCGGCCCAACGAGCTGCAGGCCGCCGTCGACGCCGAGATCGACAACCTGGAGAACCTGCGCCGCGACTTCGCCGATCCGGAACAGGTCATCGAGACCGGCCGCGCGCTGTCGCAGTCCACTCCGCTCACCGTCCTCGGACTGCGGATCTCCGGCTCGCTGGCCGAATACTTCGCGTACGCCGCCCGGCGCATCCACCCCGACGTCCGGCTGGTGACCCGGGGCGGCAGTGTCGCCTACGACGCCCTGCTGCAGTCGCGCGAGGCGGGCGGCACATGGGTGCTGGCCTTCACCATGCCCCGGCACGCGCACGAGACGCTGACGGCCATACGGGTCGCCCGGCGGGCCGGTCTGCGCGTCGCCCTGGTCACCGATCTGGGGCTGGGGCCGCTGGCCGACGAGGCCGACGTCGTCTTCGCGACCGGTACCGGCGCACGGCTCGTCTTCGACTCGTACGCCGCGCCCGTCGTGCTGTCCGCGGCTCTGCTCCAGGCCATGACCGACGCCGATCCCGAGCGGACGCAGGCCCGTCTGGAGGACTACGAACAGGTCGCGGACGAGCACGTCTTCTTCCTCAAGGACTGATCGGTCCTTGATCAGTCCTTATTGAGTAGTCCTGGAGAAGTCCTCGATCAGGACTGATCCGTTCCGGCCTTCGCCGCCCCTTCAGCGGCATATGACTCCAGCATTCCGCAAGGCGAAATTCAGCCTCACAGGCACATGAATTTTTACATACCCTTGCTTACCAGACGGTATATATGAATACTTCTCGCTGATCGCGGATCCGGTGGGGTCCCGGTCGCCCGGGATCGCGGCGCACCCGCCTCGCACCGCCCTGGGCGCAGGAACGGGCACCGCTCACGCACGCCCGTGGCGGCCCCGGTCAATCCCCTGGGCCGGGGCCGCCAAGAACGACCAGAACCGCCCGCCGGCCACCTCGGAAGCGATCCCCATGTCCCTGACGTACTCGCCCATCAGCACGGACTGGCCCTGTCAGGTCAAGACGCCCGGCAACCGTGACTGGGAACGATCGGCGGCCAAATGGCTGCGCGAGCTGGTACCGACCCGCTACGCCAGCTACCCGCTGCTGATCCGTCAGCCCGTCCTGCTCGCCCGCCACGCGCAGATCCAGCTCCAGCAGGAGATCCGGGTCGTGCGCACCGCGCTGCAGAGCGCACGGACCGAGCTGCCCGCCATGGGGATGCCGGAGTCCGTGATCGAGCACACGATCAAGCTGTACGCGGCCGAGCTGACGCAGTTGAACCACATCGCCCGGGGCGTCCGTGTGATCACCCAGGCGCTCGTGGAGAGCCACAGCGCCCGCCAGGGCCACTGAACCGGTCACCGGCGGCCCCGCGTACACACCGGAACACGATGGCACTCAGTTCCCCGTGCGGAGCACACTGAGTGCCATCAGTATCTCGTGCGGTGCTAGGTTCGCCACCATGAGCGAGGCACCCCGTCCCGGCCGGGCGGCCGACATGAGCAACCCGAAGCCGCCGATGCGGGAGTCCCTCGTGGCGGCGGCGTTCCATCTGTTCGTGGAGCGGGGGTACGAACAGACCACCGTCGACGACATCGTGGCCCTCGCGGGTGTCGGACGCCGTTCCTTCTTCCGGTACTTCCCCTCCAAGGAGGACGTGGTCTTCCCCGACCACGAGGGCTGCCTGGCCCGGATGACCGCCTTCCTGGGCGAGAGCGGCCCCACGCACGAACCCGTGGAGCGCGTCTGCGACGCCGCACGCCTGGTGCTGCGCATGTACGCCGAGAACCCGGCGTTCTCCGTACAGCGCTACCACCTCACCAGAAAGGTGCCGGGGCTGCGGACGTACGAACTCTCCGTGGTCTGGCGGTACGAGCGGGCGCTGGCCGAGTATCTGCGCGGACGTTTCGCGGGCCGGCCGGACGGGACCCTGCGGGCCGACGTCATCGCCGCGGCCGTGGTCGCCGCGCACAACAACGGGCTGCGGTCCTGGCTGCGTTCGGACGGCCGCGGCGACGCGAGTGCCGAGGTGGACCACGCCCTCGCTCATGTCCAGGGGGTGTTCGGGCCGGAGCAGACGGCGGACGGCACGGCACGCAGGCCCGGAGCGGACGGGAACGGGGGCGGGAACGGGGCCTGGGGCGGCGGCAAGGACGACGACGTGGTCGTCGTCGTTTCCCGGCGTGGCGCCCCGCTGTGGCGGGTCGTCCAGGAGATCGAGACCACGCTCGGCCGCGATCCTGCCTGATTCCCTCACGATTGAGGGTACTGAGTTCCTTTACCTGTGGCACTGCGTGCCATATTCTGAGGCCGTGCGCGGCACTGCGCACACCTTCAGATTCCGGCCAGGCGCAGGGAGATGACATCGTGTTCCACCGAGGAAGCGGGACCACGACGGGCCTACTCGACCCGGGGACGGCTGCGGGGACCGGGGCGACGACGGCCGCGGGACCCGCCGAAGAGGGGCTTCTGTACCAACGCTGCCGCTGGTGCGGGTCCAGCACGTTCCACCGACTGCTCTGCCCGGTCTGCGCGGGCAGCGATCTGCTCACGGAACGCAGCGCGGGCCTCGGTGTCATCCGCCACGCGACCGTCGTGCAACGCAACACTCCCGGCGCGCGCAATGTCTCGCTCGTCGAGATGGCGGAGGGATTCACGGTCAGGGGCCGGGTCTCGGGGCCGCTCGTCGCGATCCGCACCGGCGACCGCGTCCAGCTCACCACGTCGTCGGATCCGGTGCGCCGCGAGCCCGTGTTCAAGCTCTGCGACGAGCCCTTCTCCGGGCCGTACGCCGGGTCCTACTCCGGCTGGCACTGACGCACTCCGCAGCACCACGGGGGACACTGGGCGGGACGTATGTCCACGGAAGAAGAGCCCGGAGGAACCCATGCACGCCCAGGACGTTCTGGTCGAAGCCTACGGACGCATCAAGGACGAGGTGCACGCCGCCGTCGTCGGCCTCTCCCCCGACGAGCTCAACGCCCGGCCCGGCGGCACGGCCAACTCGATCAGCTGGCTGATCTGGCACCTCACCCGCGTCCAGGACGACCACGTCTCCGACGCCTTCGGCTTCAAGCAGGTCTGGCTGTCCGGCGGTTGGGCTGCCCGCTTCGCGCTGCCGCTCTCCGAGGACGACACGGGTTACGGCCATGACGCGCGGCAGGTCGCCGAGGTCCGGGTGGACTCGGCCGACCTCCTGACCGGTTACTACGACGCCGTGCACGAGCAGACCCTGCGGGCGCTGAGCGATCTGCGCGCCGAGGACCTGGACCGCATCGTCGACGAGAACTGGACCCCGGCCGTCACCCTGGGCGCCCGCCTGGTCAGCGTGCTCTCCGACGACCTGCAGCATGTGGGTCAGGCCGCCTACGCCCGGGGGCGGTCGACCGCCGACTGAGCCGCCCGCCGGCCGACCGCCCGGCCTCCCGGCGCAGTGATGTGCGCCTCAGAGGCAACCCCGCCGCCGCGATCCTCGTCCTGATCCACAACGAGGTGGCGCGGCGGCGCCGGTGACCCGTCGAACCCAGGACAGTGATCCGAGGCGGAGAACCGGGGCACTATACACAGCATGTATACATACTGTGTATAGACAGGTCCGCCGCGTCCACCGCACCCGGCGGACCGAAAGGCACCCATGTACGGCAAGGCATTCGCGCCCGAGTACCAAGGCGCGCTCACCACCCTGTCCGTGAACTCCTCACTGGTCGACGTACTGGCCGCGGGCACCGAGCAGTTGCGGGAGGCCGAGCGTGCCGGGGCACGGGGAGACGCCGCCCGCTCGGGTCTCGCGGTCGCGGAGGCGCACCGGCGGCTCGGGCAGGTGGGCGACGCCGAGCGGGCGTGGAAGGCGAGTTACCGCGCGGCCCGCGAGGCGAAGGACACGGCCGCGATGGCGTGGGCCCTGTGGAGCGGCGGCACGCTCGCCCGGCAGCGCGGCGCGTTCCCACTGGCCTGGCGCCTGCTGGGGCTCGCCGCCGAACTCGGCGAACGCGGCGGCGACATCGTCGTACGCGGCTACTCGCTGGCCGGGATGGCGGAGACCGGCCGTATCCAGGGCGACTACGCGGCGGTCGGCGCGCTGCACGAGCAACTGCTGACGGAGGCGCGCAAACGCGGCGAGGCGCGGCACACGGTGTGGGCGCTGGAAGGCATCGCGCAGATGCATCGCAACACCGGTTCGTACGACACGGCGTACGCGATGTTCGAGGAGGCGGCGGAGATCGCCGGGCGGGCGGACGACCGGCGCGGTCACGCGTGGGCGCTGCGCGGTCTCGCCGACATCGTGTCCGTGCGCGACGGGGACGCCGACCGGGCGCTCGGCCTGCTCGCCGAGGCCGAGGTGACGTGCCGCGAGATGAACCTGTCGAGCGCGCTGGCGTACAACCACAAGATGCGCGGCAACGTCCTGTACCGCGCCGGGCGTTACGCGGAGGCCCGGGACCTCTACGAACTGGCGCTTTCGGAGTTCCGGGCGATGAGCGAGCCGCGCGGGGAGGCGCTCTCCCGCCTCGGCCTGGCCAAGTCCCTCGCCCGCCTGGGCCGCGACCTGAACGAGACCGCCGCCGAACTGGCGGACCTGGCCCAGGTGTTGGACCAGATCGGCCTGCGCCACGCACACCGCATGGTGTCCCACGCCCAGACCGAACTCGGCATCACCCCGGGACCGGGCACCAACTCCGACACCGCGCCCAGCACTGCCACAACCACCCTTACCAGGCAGGCCACTTCACCAGCCGCCACGGCCGAGCCCGCCACTGCGACGGACACCCGGACGGAACCCGGCACCGCGACGAACGTCCAGAACAAGCCCGACACTTCACCGGCCGCCACGGCCGAACCCGGCACATCGCCAGACGCCCCGCTCAGGTCCGACGCCACGACGCACGTCCGGGGCAAGCCCGACACCTCGCCGGACACGCAGGCCGAGCCCGGCATGACGACCGACGCCCGGAGGCAATCCGACACCTCGCCCGACACCCGGACCGAACCTGGCGTGGCCACGTCCACCCCGACCGGGCCGCCCAGCCCGCATGCACCCGCCCAGGCCGCCCCCGGAACGGAAGCAGCCGCGAAGCTCCCCGCCCCCACCGGCGCCACGGCCGGCCCGCACCCGGGACTGGCCCCTGACCCCGAACAACCCGTCACGCCCGACTCCAAGGCAGCCGCGAGCGCCCCTCCCGCCAACGCCCCGCGCGCCGCCGCGCTCACGCCCGGCCGGACCGATGCGGGGAGCCGACGATGACCACGATGTCCTCCGCGCTCTCCCCCGCCCGGCGCCCCCGGCCCGCCGCAGAGGCACGCGCAGGTGAGCGCGCCTCGCACCTGCTGGAACGCAGCCGCACCCTCGTACGCCCCGCGCTGGCCGAAGCGATCGCGCGGCTGCATCCCTGGGTGGGCGAGATGGCCGCCTACTCCCTCGGCTGGTGCGAGCCGGGTGGCGCGCCCGTCTCCACACCGGCGCACGGCAAAGGCCTGCGCCAAGCCCTCGCCGTGCTGGGCGCGGAAGCCGCCGGCGCCCCGCAGAGCGCCGGAGTGACCGCGGCCGTCGCCGTGGAACTGGTGCACACCTTCTCGCTGCTCCACGACGACATCATGGACG
Organism: Streptomyces sp. NPDC102514; assembly: GCF_055584525.1. Lineage (NCBI taxonomy): Bacteria > Bacillati > Actinomycetota > Actinomycetes > Kitasatosporales > Streptomycetaceae > Streptomyces > Streptomyces sp. NPDC102514. The sequence goes on along the minus strand of NZ_JBVJLW010000001.1, from coordinate 7,566 downwards.
GCGATCCGACCCGGCGCGGGCGCCCCACGGTCTGGAAGGCGTACGGCACGGGACCGGCCGTCCTCGCGGGCGACGCGCTGTTCGCCCTGGCCGTGGAGACCCTTGCCGCCGCACCCGGCACCGACATCCCCTCGGCCGTACGCCACCTGTCCACCGCGCTCAACGACCTCGTACGCGGTCAGGCCGACGACCTGCTCTTCGAGAGCCGCCCCTGGACGGGCCCGGAGGCGGTGCGCCCGGACGAGTACCGCGCGATGGCCGAACACAAGACGGGCGCGCTGCTGGGCTGCGCGACCGCTCTGGGCGCCGTGCTCGCCGGCGCCCCTCGCGAGACGGTCGCCGCGCTCGACCGCGCGGGCCGTCATCTGGGCGTCGCCTTCCAGGTGGTCGACGATCTCCTGGGCATCTGGGGCGATCCCGCCGTGACGGGCAAACCGGTCCACGCGGACCTGCTCCGGGGCAAGAAGACGTTCCCGGTCCTGGCCGCCCTCGGCACACCGGCCGCCCGGCCGCTCGCCCGCCTCCTGAACTCCGCCGACCCACTGGACGGGGCAGACGCCCGGCGCGCCGCGTCCCTGATCGAGGACGCCGGCGGGCGCGCGGCCGCGACGGCGGAGGCCCACCGGCACATCGCCGTCGTCGACGCCTGCCTCGACAGCCTCCCCTCGACCACCGGCACCGGCACCGGCACCGGCACCACCCACGGCACCCGAGACGCTCGCGACACCCGCAGCACCCGCAGCACCCGCAGCACCCGCAGCACCGACGACCTGCGAGCGCTGCTCGACTTCCTCGTACGCCGCGAGATGTGACCGATTCCCCTCCCCCACAAGCCCCTTGACGCCTCAGAAAGCCCTTGCCACACTCACCGCACCTCACCGTAGAAAACGCTTGCTATCCACCCCCACACAGGAGAAGACGAGATGGGACGCAGAGCCGCACCTCACCTCACTCGCTCAACCCCACGGCCCCGCCTCAGGAGCACAGGTGTCCTCGCCGCCTGCGCGACGACCCTGGTCACGGCGGCGGCCCTGCTCACCGCCCCGGCCAGTGCGGCCCCCGCGAGTGCCGCCCCGACGGCAGCGTGCGGCGAAGGCTCGTACCAGGCCGAGGCCACGCTCAGCGGCAGTACCTGGACCGCCCGGCGCGGGACCGGCGTCGTCTACACCGGAACCGACATGCGGGCCGCGATGCAGGCGGCCGTCAGCAGCCTCACGGCGGGGCGGACGTCCAAGGAACGGGTCGTCGTACGCGGCTCGGGCAGCATCAGCGCCGGCTCCAGGGTCTCCCTGCCGAGCTACACCGTGCTCGACGTGTGCGGCACCATCAACGTCACCGGTTCGGGCACCGGCGACCAGGCACCGGTCTACGCACGCGGCGTACAGGACATCGAGGTCCAGCACCTCAACGTCACCGGAGCCCCGCTCTACGGCATCTTCATGCGCAACGTCACCAACGTGGTCCTCGGCCAGATCGACATGCGCCTGTCGGCCGGTCTCGGCGTCCGCATCGACAACCGCGGCGACACCACCCAGTGGACCCGCAACGTCCGTATCGACAGCGTCTACGTGTCCGGGGCGAGCAGCCACGCCGTGGAGACGTACGGGGTCGACGGCATCACCATCGGCACGGTCACCGCGCGCAACGTGGGCGAGTCGGGCCTGCTCCTGAACCAGACGGTCAACGCCACCGTCACGAAGGTGGACGCGGACGGGGCGGGCACCGGCACCGGTTACGCGGCCTTCCGGATGGCCAACCGCAACGGCCGGATCGGCAGCAGCTACGCGACCAACGTCCGGGTCGGCGAGGTCGTCGCGCGCGGTGGCGGCCGGGGCGTCTTCTGCGTCTCGGAGAGCGGTGGCGCGACCATCGACCGGGTCACGCTCTCGAACACCGGCAACAACGCGATCCTGATCGAGAACTGCTACAACGTGAACCTCGCCGCGCAGAGCGGGAGCGTCACGGGTGGCGGGGAGATCCGGCTGGCCGCGCGCACGGAGTTCCCCAACAACTCGGACATCACCGTCCAGAACCTGACGGTGACGAACTCCGTGATCAGGGAGAGTCCGTGCGGCACCAACACGACATTCCGCAACAACACGCTGGTCAACAGCACGCAGAGCATCTGCTGACATGAGTACGGGCCCCCTGCACGCACGGATGGCGTGCAGGGGGCCCGTGTGTTCGCGTCAGTGTCCTGGTTCCGGCCCCCAGTACGAGGAGCCGCCGCCACGCCACTCGATGAGCGGTGACACGGCGACCTCGTTCTCGTCGAAGTCCAGCCCGGCGCGGCGCAGGAACTCGACGATGTCCGGGAGGTTCATGGCGGTGCCGATCGGCTCGCCGTGGACCGTCACGCGCCGGCCGCCGTCGCCGCGCGGCGGATGCACGAGTACTGCGGGGTGTTCCGACATGCCCTCAGCCTCGCCCGGACCGTCCGCGCGCGCATCCGGGCAGGGCCGATGACCACCGGATCGTCACCGGGCCTCTCTGCCACGCACACGGTGAGCGGTCGGCCCGGCGCTCGCCGGCCGGGTGCCGGACGACTCGGAACCCGACGGCCCGGAACCGGACGATTCGGTACTCGACGACTGAGTACTCGGCGACTCAGTACTCGACGGCGGGGAGCAGTCCGGTGACGGGGGCGGCGAGGTCGGTCACCTGGTGCAGCTGCTCCAGCTGGTAGAGGCCGTTCAGCTGGTTGAGCTCCTGGATGCCTTCGGAGATCTTCGGAATCTTGTTCCTGTGCTCGACGGGGAGGTCGCTCACGGCGATCTGGTCGAGCTCCGCGATGGGGTCCAGCTTTCCCGTCTCGGGGACCGTGGCGGCACCCGCGGACGGTACGGCGAGACCCGTGACGCTGATGGCGAGGCCAACGGCGGCGACAATACGTCGTGTTGAGATCATGCTTTCAGCAACGGTGACAAGCTGCCCGCGGACACGGCCCCGACCGGCCCCTCACCCGACAGGCGCATCGTCACGGCTGCGCTTGCCGAGGTTCCCGTGCCGGAGGAGTCTCGGAAGAGAGGCCTTCTGCGGCCCGCTCCGCACCACGGGCCGCGGCCTTCACCAGTGGTCCACAAGGAGGTCCGTCATGGACACCGCGGCAGGCCCCGGCTTCGACACCGAAGCACTGCGCCGGGGCATCGAAGGCCAGGACGCGACGGCGCTGCTGTCGCTCTACGCGGACGACGCGGAACTGCGCGTCGTCGACCGCAACACCCAGCCGAGCCATCCGATGGTCATGCGCGGCCGTGAGCAGATCGGCGGGATGCTCGCCGACGTCTACAGCCGCGACATGACGCACACGCTGGATCAGTGCGTGGTCCAGGGGGATCACGTCGCCTTCCAGGAATCCTGTCTGTACCCCGACGGCGTCAGGGTGCTCGCCAACTCGATGATGTCGCTGCGCGACGGCAAGATCGTCGACCAGACCGTTCTCCAGGCCTGGGACGCCGAGGAATGACGCCGAGGGTCCGGATCACCTCGCGTCTGACCTGGACCTTCTCGGCGCGGCTGAGCCCGGGGCCGCCGGCGCGGCCCCGGCCCGCTCGCGGGGCGGGCCGACGCGTGTCCGCCGCTCTCCTCCGGTCGGCACTGCGGGCGGCGCGTGCACGTCGGTGATCCTTCCGCCCCCGTCCGAGGCGGCTGTCCGAGGCTGCCGTGGCCCGATGTCCTGAAGTCGCGCAATAGTTTCCTTGTGGATGGTTTTTCTGCTTACTACCTTCCTCGCCATGACAAAGACGAGCACGCCGCACGCCGCCCTCCCGGTGGACGAGGTCACCGCCGCGGCGCGTGAACTGGCCCGGGCCGGACGGTGGCAGCGCGCGTTATGCCTCCTCGACGCCACCGTCACCACCGAGCCGCGCGACCGGGCGGCTCTCGCACTCGCCGGGGCGCAGATCGCCCTGGAGCGCGACTGGTTCGGCGGTACGGACACCGCGGACGCCCGGATCGCCGCCGCGGACACGGCGATCGGCGAGCTCACCGAACCGGTCGGGCGCTGGGACCTGGACTTCGTACGGCTGCGGCACGCGTATTTTCGTCTGCTGCTCGGGGACGGTGCGTTCCGGTTCGGTCCGGCGGGCAAGGACCCCGCCGAGCTGGCGGAACTGCGTCGGCGCGCGGAAGAGTTGTGCGCTCGGGCGGCCGACGAGGTACGCAGGGGCTGGGCGCGGATGTATCTCGGGCTGATCGTCGACAACCTGTTCGCCGAGCGGGACGAGGCGCCCGCGCACTACGAACTCGCTCTGGACGCCGGGGAGTCGGCCGACGACCTGCTGGCCCGTGAGGCGCTGCGCCATCTCGGGGACCACGACCACGACAATCTCGACCACGACCGGGCGCGGGAGCGCTGGACCCGGGCGACCGCTCTCGGCGCCCGCGCCGGGAACGTCCCCGGCACCCTCTCCCAGCAGATGCTCCTGGCCGTCCTGGCCCGCGACACGGGCGACGAACCGGCCGCCACGGCGCTCGCCACGGAGGTCGCACGCTGGGCGGGAGCGATCGGAGCCGTACGCGTGGAGGCCCAGGCGACGGCGTTCCTGACGAACGAACCCTGAAGCCCGGCCCAAGCCCGAGCCCTCGAGGGGCGCGGGGACTGCGTGGCCGGCCCCCACCGGCCCGCACCGGCCCGCGGACAAAACCGACACCTCGGCGGAGCCCACTGAGGCGCTCACGACTGGGCTTAAAATATGCCCAGGCCGTAACTGGCGCTGAGGTGGACCACCACCGGGGAGCGGCCCGACGACATCGTCCGAGCCGCGCGCCTGGGCATCTTCCACGACGCTCAGGAGCAGCACATGTCCCAGGCCACACTCATGGACGGCACCGCCCTCGCCCGGCGGATCGTCGAGGAGACGGCGCGACAGGCGGCCGACCTCACCGCACGCACGGGGGTGACGCCCTGTCTCGCCACCGTGCTGGTGGGCGAGGACCCGGCGTCCGTCACCTACGTACGCATGAAGCAGAACCGTTCCCGCAAGGCGGGGATCGCCTCGCGGCACGTGTCCCTGCCCGCCGCGACCACGACCGCCGAACTGATCGGCACGCTCACCGAGCTGTCCGCCGACCCCACCGTGCACGGCATCCTGCTCCAGCACCCGATGGGGCACCACATCGACGAGCGGGCGGCCTTCGAGGCGATCGCTCCGGAGAAGGACGTCGACGGGGTGACCCTCGCCTCCTTCTCCGCGATGAGCTTCGGCCTGCCCGGCTTCTCCTCCTGCACCCCGGGCGGGATCATGCGCCTCCTCGACGCGTACGACGTCGGCCTGACCGGCAGACGGGCCGTCGTGGTGGGCCGCAGCGCGATCCTCGGCAAGCCGGTGGGCATGCTGCTGCTCGGCCGCGACGCCACGGTGACGTACTGCCACTCGCGCACCCCGGCCGACGACCTGTCGTCGGTCCTGCGGGAGGCGGACATCGTGGTGGCCGCGGTGGGACGCCCCAGGCTGGTCCGCGGGGAGGACATCAAGCCGGGCGCGGTCGTCGTCGACGCCGGTTACAACGCCGGTAACGTCGGCGACGTCGATTTCGACAGCGCCCGGGAGCGGGCCTCGCTGATCACTCCCGTGCCCGGTGGGGTCGGTCCGATGACGATCGCCACGCTGCTGTCACAGACCGTCGAGGCGGCCGTCCGGCAGACCGGCGCCTGATCAGGGGACGGGTCATCAGGGGGCCGGGCGTCAGCGGATCCACGCGCTGTAGTCCATGACGTCGCCCGCCTCCACGCCGTACTCGGGCTCGTCGACGGCCGCGGTCGCCTCCAGACCCAGGACGGCACCGTCGGCCGGGTCCATGATCAGCATCCGGCGGTAACCGGCTCCGTCGTACACGTACGCCTGGCCGAGCCGGCCGAGGCGGTCGGTCACCTGGCCGACCGGCCTCAACCCCTTCGCGTCCGCGAGGAGCCGTGTGAGCGCGGCGTTCTCGCGGGCGCCGAGGGTCCAGGTGTCGAGCAGCACCGCGGTGGCGTCCAGCAGTTCGCCGGTGGTCGGCGGGGTGTCGAGGTGCTGCGCCTCCCGCAGGTAGGCGCGCAGCCGCGTGGTGTCGTGCGGGGGCGGTGACTGGGGCGGGGCGTCGCTCCAGCTCGGCGGGAAGGTCTGCTCGCTGATGACGTGCCCGTCGTCGACGAGGCGCGGGCCGTCGGCCGCGTCGGTGAGGACCCGCCGGCCCGGGTGGCGCGGGTCGGTTGCGACGACCAGCTCAGTGTGGCTGTCGTCGGCGTTCCAGCGGACGACACGTTCCACGGGCAGGGTGATCGGCGGCTCGTCCTCCGACATGCCCACGCTCCACGACTGCACATGCGTGCCCTTGCGCAGCCCGGCCGGACCGTCCGCCGCGTCCCGCTCGGCCCGCTCCGCCCTCGCGACAAGCCTGTCGAGGGGTACGGGGGTGGAGTCGGCCCGGACCACCAGCGGGCGGGGCGCGGCGACGGCCGGGGTGGTGCTCGGGCCCGCGAGGAGGAGAGCGGTGGCGGTCACGGCGACCACCACGGTGGCTGCGAGCGCCCAGACGAGGCGGGTACGGGTCCGTCCCGGTCGGCGCTCGTCGCCCCCACTCACGCCCGTTTCTGCTCCTGCGCCTGCTCCTGCTCCTGCGTCTGTCAGGAGGTGCTTGAGCCGGTTCTCGGCCTCGTGGCCCAGCGGGGCGTCACCGAAGCGGGGGTCGTCGCCGGGCACGGGGTTGGCGCGGCGCAGCAGTTCGAGTTCGTCAGCCATGGAACTGCTCCTTCGGAGTGTCGGTGCCGGAGTGGGTGTCGGCGGGCCCGGCGCTCGGGGTCACCACGATGCGCATGCGGGCGATCTCCGTTCTGAGGCGGCGGCGGGCCCGGTGCAGCCGCATCGCCGCGGCTCGGCTGCCGCAGCCGAGGGCCACGGCGATCTCGTCGACGCCCAGTTCCTCCCAGGCGGTGAGCCGCAGCACCTCCTGGTCGGCCGGGGAGAGGCGGGCCAGCGCGTCGTGCACCCACTCGGCGGGCCGCTCGGAGTCCGGGCTGTCCACGATCTGTCTGCCGTGCGCGGTCTCGTCGTTCCCGAGCCTGTCCATCAGCCGCCGTCGGCGTCCGTAGCCGCGTACCGCGTTCGACAGGCAGTTGCGTGCCACGCCGTACAGCCAGGGAAGGGGGGACGCGGGCAGGTCGGACCGGCGCCGCCAGGCGACGGTGAAGACCTCCGCCACCACTTCCTCTACTTCGCTCGTCCGGCCGTCCAGTCGCCGCGCAACATAGCGGCTGACCGCCCAGTAGTGCTCGCGATAGGCAGCGGCGAAGATCTCGTCGTTGCTCATGTTCCGTACGTGTCCGGCAGGTCCTCGATCGTCACACCTGTTTCGGTGATCCTTGTCGCTCCGCCCGGGTGTGACGTCGGAAGGGCCGGCGGACACAGGCGGGGCATGGAGAGCAACACTGTCATCCCGGCGCTCGCGCCCCCACGTCCGGGCCGCCGTCCCGGCCTCGCCGCCGTCCGCCGGCTGACCACCACGGACCACAAGACGATCGGCACGATGTACCTGGTCACGTCGTTCGCGTTCTTCTGCATCGGTGGCGTCATGGCGCTGCTGATG